>CAIOJO010000405.1 GCA_903858635.1 uncultured Telmatospirillum sp.
TGTCGCCGGAACGACGGCGGCCAATGTGGTAGATTTCTTCATGGCGTTGCTCTCCTTTGCGGATTCGACACCCCGAGCCTACAGGCTCAAGGTGAGCAACGCCTGCCCTCCAATTTCAACATCGACCGGGACATCCCCAGCGGATCGATAAAGGCCACGTCCAATGGTTCGAAATGTTTTCCATTGCGCGTGACCAGGACCAGATCATGGGCAACGGCCGTGGCGGCGATGGCGACATCGGCGAATCCCGGATGTCGTCCGGCGGCGATCGCTTTATCGGAAAGCGCACCGGCGACCCGTCCCACCTTGCCGTCCAGCGCCAGGATTTGAGAGCTTTCGGCATTGAGCATCGACTCCAGCCAATTTGCGAGCCGATCGGCGCGCACCATTCCGCCGGCACGGCGCAGTTTGCAGATACCCTGCTCGATCTCGGCGATGGTCACGGCCGACAAATAGATCCGCTCTGCATTGTCGCGGACCCAGGTCACAAGAGCCTCCTCTGGCGCCGGTCTGTCCGGAGCCAGCATCGACAGCACCGATGTGTCGAGGAGAAACCCGGAACTCAAAGATCGATCTCACGCAACGGCGTGGTGTCGCGCTCGAACTCCTCCATGCCGCCAGGGAACGACAGCAGCAAGTCGGCGAAAGACGGCCGATCATCGGGATAAAGGCGGCGCGCATCGGCCACCGACACCAGGACCGCCGCAGGGCGGCCGTGCCTGGTGATTGTGGTCGGATGGCCATGTTCAGCCGCATCAATCAGCGCGGAGAACTGGGCCTTAGCGTCGCGGATTTGAATGGATTGCAAGGGGCTGTCTCCTGATGTGACCACATGAGGTCACAATAAGGCGGGGCCGCCGTTAATTCAAGAGGCCGGTCTGTGGCCGGGCCGAAAGGGAGTAAGGATGTCCGGCGACGCCTATATCGCCATCGGAGCCAACACGGCGGAGTTCACCGCCGCGATGGGCAAGGCCGAGACGGCGCTCAAGGACCTTCTGGTTAAGGCCCAGGGGACGGCGGAAGCCCTCAATCCATTGAGCCGGGCAGCACGGCAAGCGGTGGCCGATCTCGATCCGCTATCGGCCAGCGCCCAAAAATCAGCCCGGCAGTTGGCTGCATTGAATTCGGCGATCACCGCCGGGTCATTGTCCGGCGAGCAGGGGATCCGTGCCCTCGGTACTCTAACCGAGCGGATGAATGGGCTGGCCAAAGGCGGGGAAGAGGCGGGACGCGGTCTGTCCCAAGGCGAGCATCAGGCCGGCATTTTCCGCGAGAAGATGGTCCTATTGCACGAGGCCGTGATGGGTTCGACGTCGCGCATGGCCGGGTCGATGATGGTGCTGTCCGAACGGACCGGCAGTCTGGGGGGGGGGATGTCCCGGTCGATGTTGAAATTGGAGGGCAGGCGTTGCTCACCTTGAGCCTGTAGGCTCGGGGTGTCGAATCCGCAAAGGAGAGCAACGCCATGAAGAAATCTACCACATTGGCCGCCGTCGTTCCGGCGACA
>CAIOJO010000406.1 GCA_903858635.1 uncultured Telmatospirillum sp.
TCGCCGGAACGACGGCGGCCAATGTGGTAGATTTCTTCATGGCGTTGCTCTCCTTTGCGGATTCGACACCCCGAGCCTACAGGCTCAAGGTGAGCAACGCCTGCCCTCCAATTTCAACATCGACCGGGACATCCCCCAGCAAGGCGCTGCGTTGCAACAGCAAAACAGCGAATTGCAGCAACGCACCGCGCAGCTTCAGGCGACGCAACAGGAATTGCGCGCCTACCAGACGCGTGAAACCAACCAGGGCACCGTGGTGACCCTCTACAATCTGCCCTTCGAAACCGGCAAGGCAGTCCTGCAACCCGGTGCCGCCATCCGGTTACAGCCCCTGGTGAATTACCTGAAGGAGCATCCCGACCGGCAGGTCACCGTCGAGGGCAACACCGATTCGACCGGCAGTCCGGAGGCCAATCGGCAATTGTCACAGCAACGTGCCGATGCGGTACGCGACTTCCTGGTCAGCGCCGGCGTGAGGCCGGATCGGGTGATCGCCCGTGGTCTCGGCGCGGCCTATCCGGTGGCCAGCAATGCCAATGCCGCCGGCCGTCTGCAGAACCGCCGTGTCGATGTGGTGATCGAGGCGCCGCAATCGACGGCGGCCTTGCCGGAAGCGATGCCGACGCCGTCGACACCCTCGGACAGCGGTACCCATTAGGCCTGATCAAAGCAGTCCGGCGGCGATATTGATGGTGATCGCCAGGATCAGCGTGTTGAAGACGAAGGCGAGCAGCCCCTGGGCCAAGGTCACGCGGCGGATGCCGCGGTCGACCACCTGGACGTCCGAGGTCTGGCAGGTCATGCCGACGACAAACGAGTAATAGAGGAAATCCCAATAGTCGGGATGCTCGCAGCCGGGGAACTCCAAGCCCCCGGCGCGTTCCGAGTCGACTGTCGAGGGGTCGGCGTCGCCGTAGAAGTCATGGGCGTAATGCAAGGCGAACATGGTGTGGGTGACCAACCAGGAACACAGGATACTGGCCCCGGCCAAGGCAACGTGCAAAGCCGTTTCCCCAGACGGCAAGTCCTTCAGACCGTGCAGTTCCAGGCTGATGGCGGTCATGCTGAACACGGCCGCTCCCACCGTCAGCAGCAGGATGACCAGCTTGCCCTCGTCCTGCAGCCGCGCCCTGAGCCGCATCCGTTCCGGGGTGGCGCGGGCCATCATGGCCCAGGTCAGCCCAAGGAACACGACGCCCCCGATATCCGGGGCGAGGATCATCCGGGTCGGAGGCGGCCAACCAGGGGGAAACAGGAACCACGCGGCCAGACCCACGCAGACGGCGCTGACCAGGCGGGGCCGGATGCGCAGGTGCCGGGAAAGCTTGGCAATGGACATCGGGCGCCTCGTTCGGCTGGGACCCACCGCAGCGCGACAATCGTTGCGTGGCGGTGGGTCAGCGGGGTGGTGGCGCCAGATCTTCGACGCCGATGCTATCGCGCGGCACCGGTGACGGCGCCGGCGGGTCTTGGGCGGCGACCGCCGGCGGCGGCGGCGGCGGTTGTCCGACCGGGGCCGCGCTGGCGGTCTTGCTTTGGGCCTGCTGGCCAAGCTTCACCAGATGGGCAACGCCGTCGGCCACCGCGCAACCGGACAGGGCCACGACGGCCAACAGGGTAGCCAGGACGGGGGAAGGGCGAATCATGCCTTGCTGCTTACCACATTTGGCCGCCGCCGCAATACGGCTTTTGCGACCCGGGGATGGCCCCTTGGCCGGGCTTGACGCTGCCATCCTGCCCGGCCGACTCCCGCCCCTGGTGGGGGGGATGTCCCGGTCGATGTTGAAATTGGAGGGCAGGCGTTGCTCACCTTGAGCCTGTAGGCTCGGGGTGTCGAATCCGCAAAGGAGAGCAACGCCATGAAGAAATCTACCACATTGGCCGCCGTCGTTCCGGCGACA
>CAIOJO010000407.1 GCA_903858635.1 uncultured Telmatospirillum sp.
AACCCTGCGAGCCGCCCTGCTGGCCCATCAGGCCAAGCATTCCATCAACCCCGATCTTGAACAGCACGCCAAGGCCGCGTAGCCTGTTCAGACCGTGACGCCTGCCGAGCGAATTTCAACACGGCTCGGGACAATCCCTTGCACAGTGAATGGTGACACAGACGAGTGCAGCGCAACAAGTCATCTTACCTAAGTATATTGGCAATCCAACTGTCGGTCCGTAAGTGGTGGTTGCTCTGCGCGGAATGGGCGCTCCTTTTTTGCATCCTTCCCTCCCCCTTTTCTCATTCGGATGCGCGGGCTATGGTGTTGCCACGATGATCCGCGATGTGTCTTCCCTTGCTCGTCTCGACAGTTTTCCTTACCGCCATCGCCTGTCCGAGGTCATGGGGCAGCCCGTCGTCACCGGTTCGGCCGATCTGACCCTGGCCGAGGCCTGCGACCGCATGGACGCCACCAAGGTCAGCTCGCTGGTGGTGGTCGACGACGCCGGCCGCGCCACCGGCATCATTACCGAGCGCGACGTCTTGCGCGGTATTTCGCGGATGCGCGGCGCCGCACTCAACGTCAGGCTGGGCGAAATCATGTCGTCGCCGGTGCGCACGGTGCAGGGCAGCGACTTCGTCTATGTCGGCATCGCCCGGATGACGCGGTTGGGTTTGCGCCATCTGGTGGTGGTCGATGCCGAGCAACGGCCGATCGGCATGGTCACCGGCCGCGCCCTGTTGCAGGTTCGGGCAAGCCAGGCCCTGATCATCGGCGACGACCTCACCGAAGCGGAAACCCCGGCCGACATGGACCGCGCCCGCAAGGCGCTGCCCGGGCTGGCCAGCAATCTGCTGGAGGAAGGGGTGACGGCACGCAACGTCGCCGCCGTCATCAGCACGGTGCTGCGCGACATGTCGGCGCGGGCCGCACAGATGGCGGAAAGCAGCATGCTGGCCGATGGCTGGGGGGCAGCCCCCGCCGCCTGGACCTTGCTGGTGCTGGGCTCGGCGGGGCGCGGCGAAAGCTTGCTGGCCTTCGATCAGGACAATGCCATCGTGCATGCCGGAGCGCCGCGGGACGATCCCTGGTTCGCCGAGCTCGGCCGGCGCCTCAACGATACGCTCAACGAGGCCGGCATCCCCTATTGCGAAGGCGAGGTGATGGCCCGCAACGCCATCTGGCGCCGGTCGCTGGAGGATTGGAAGGCCGAGATACGCCGCTGGGTGTTCGAACCGAAGATGCAGACGGTGATGCATGTCGACATCTTCTTCGATCTGACGCCGGTCCATGGCGAGCGTTCGCTGGCCGACGAACTGCATCGCTATGCCATCGAGACCGCCGCCACTTCGGCCTTTTTCGTGCAATTCCTGGCCATGAACGTGTCGCAGATGGAGGTGCCGCTCGGCATTTTCGGTGAATTCACCACCACCCATGGCCGGCTGAACGCCAAGAAGCTGGGGCTGCTTCCGATCGTCTCGGCGGCCCGCGCCCGCGCCGTCGCCGGACGCATCATGGCGACCGGCACGGCCGAACGATACGCCGCCCTGCAGGCGGCCGGCCTGATGCACCAGGACGATCTGGCCAGCGTATTGAACGCCCATGAGACCATTCTACGGATCATGCTCGATCAGCAATTGGCCGACATCGCCGCCGGCCACGAGCCGACGGCCCGCATCGAACCGCGCAAATTCCCGCGCCCGACGCAACGGCAACTGAAGACCGCCTTCAAACGAATCCGCCAGCTGAAATCCCTGATGGCAGCCTGATGGCGGGGTGAGGGGGTCACCCTCAGTGGGGTGGGCGTCCCGCCCCACTAGGTCACATCAAAGCTTGGGTCCGGTTGTGCAGGTCCATGACCATGTCGAGGGTCGTCATGGCGTCGTCGAGGGTCCGGATCCCTTTCGCTTCCAAGGCGTCGAACAGCCGCAGCAGGATCGCCGCGGTGACCAGCGAATCGCCCAGGGCGGTGTGGCGATCGGTCACCGTGACGCCGTAGCGCTCGGCGATGGCGTCGAGCGACTGGCGTTCCGTGGTGCCGTCGAGGAAGGACGACAGCAGCATGGTGTCGAGCACCGGATTGTCGAAGCGGACCCCGCATTCCTGCTCGCGCATGCGGATGAATTTCAGGTCGAAGGCAGCGTTGTGGGCCACCAGCACGGCGTCGGCGACATAGGCCTTGAACTGCGGCAGAACCACCGGCAAGGGAGGCTTGTCCACCACCATCGCGTCGGTGATGCCGTGGAACTTGACGGATTCGGCCGGGATGGAGCGGCCGGGGTGGACCACTCGGCTGAATGTCTCGCCGGTCAGGATGCGGCCATTGACGATGCGTACCCCGGCCAGGGAGACGATGGCGTCGCCCTGCGTCGGATGCAGGCCGGTGGTCTCGGTGTCGAACACCACATAAGTCAGATCGCGCAGGGGAACCTGCCGCAATTCGCCGGCTTGGCCCTGGGCCAGCAGGTTGAAGTCGAAGAATTCCGGCCGAGGCGGCAATGTTTCGCTGGCGAAGGCGCGATCGTGACCTTCGCGGCCGAGCGGCAGAGCCAGGCGCAAGGTGATGACATCGCCGTTCGCTTCCTCGACCAGATCCTCGCGGGTATGGTGCTGCATGACGTCGCGCACCGTCATGCTGCCCATGGCCGGCAGGATCATCGCCTTCTGCCAGTCGATCAGGCTTTCATCGTCGACCCGCCGGCCGCGCCAGGAAATGCACACCCAGACATGGCCGCCCTCGGCCTCGGCGGCCAGGTCGAACTCGGCCGCGCCGGTGCCCTTGGCGATGCTGCGGACCAGCACTTCGAAGGCGAGGACCAGCGAGTGGCCGTCGCCGTGGATCCACAGCGGCAGGCCGGTCAGATTGACTTTCAAGCCGGAATCGGCGAGCCGGCGGATGACGAATTCGAACAGGTAGCCAGTGTGGATGTCGCTCATCGGCCACCAGCCGGCCAGGAGGGAACGGTAGCCCTTGGTGGCCCGTTCGAAGGCCTGCGTCACCTCGCCGCCCAGGGCCTCGAGATCGCCCTCGCCCTTGGCCAGGCGCTCGGCCGGTCCGCGCAGCCGTTCGATCAGTTCGCGCAACAGCCCGTCACGCTTGGCCAGGGCGGACACCTGTTCGGTGACGTCGTTGAAGGTGATGACGTAGCCGGTCACCCCCGACTGGGCGCGAACCAGGCTCATCCGCCCCTCGAGCAACGATCGCCCACCGGGCGTGCCGGTGATGAAGGGCGCCGTGCGCGGACCGCCGTCCGAGCGATGCAGCAACAGCTCGAGAATATGCACTACCGGCTCCAAGGCCAGCAGGCCCGAGAGCGGACGCCCCAGCCCCATCTCGCCGACCACCTGCAGCAGGCTGAGGGCGATCTGGTTGTAGAGCACCACCTGATGCTTCAGGTTGCAGATCACCACGCCTTCATGCAGATCGTTGAGGATGGCGGCCAAGCGGGCCTTTTCCGTCTCGGTGCTGGCGGTGGCCGTGGCCACCGCTTCGGCCACCTGGCCGCGCGCGCCGTCCAGCGTCTTGCCGAGTTCGGCAACCGCTTCCGCCAATTCCGGCAGGGCCGCATAGCGGGCCCAGTCGATGGGACGCCCCTGGCCGCCGTGAATGATGGCGCGGGCCTCGACGGCCAGACGTTTGGCCGGTTTCAGCATGGTCAGCCGGACGATCTGCAGGACCGCCGCCAACAGCACCGCCAGGGCGGCAGCGGCCATCGAGGCGAAGGCGATCACCGGCGAAGCGACCGACCTGCCGTCGAGCCACCAGCCGAACCCCAGGATGCCCCCGGTGAAAAACAGGAAAACCAAGCACAGCCACAGAACAGGGCTCTGCCGTCTAACCCGCATCTCTCTCCCCCAACTCGTCGGCATGGCTCGTCCGCTCCGCGGCGCCGCCTGCCGCCCTTCTCCACGCAGGATCGTTGCCAATCCGTTTTACAGGAGCGGCAAGGCCGGCGGAAATGAAAACACCGAAGCCGCCTTGCCGGGGCGCGAACCGCCGACCGGCCTCTCCTGTTGATTCTGCGGTGAGAGGTGACGGATGCTCTACGTACTGGTTCAACCGAGCTTGCGCGATGTCATCGTCTGGTGCGAAGAGGCGGCCGATTGCTACGGGGTTGCCGCGCGGACGGTGAACGACCGGGACCTGGCGACCTTGTTCGACCGTTTGGCGCATTCGCGACGCGCCATGGCAACCGTTCTCGGCGGCTTCCTGGAGCCGACGGCCTCGCCCGGCGCCCCTCCCAACCGCGACCCCGACATGGGGCAACGCCTGTTCGGCCGTCTCAAGGCGGTCCTGATCGGCGATCCCCGGCGCATCCTGATCGACCGCTGCGAGAGAACGGACCGCGCCTTCGCCCGCAGCCTGGCCGAAGTCCGCGACTCCGGCTGGCCGGACCGGTTGAACTGCCAGCTGGCGCTGTTCCTGGGCGAAGTCACCGCCGCGCTGGGCCTGTTGGCGGTGGCGCGGGTGCGTGTGCCGTAAGCCGAAAAAGGGGATGTGGCGAAACGGGTTCATCCCCATATGTCTTCCGTATATGGCCAATAAAGCCAGGTGGCCATACAATTAGTAGGTTTGCACCCAAGGGCGGCGCGGGTGTACACATGACCTGAGCAGCAGGCCGGACACCCCTTTCGACACGGCAAGGAGAGGTCCCATGTTCTCGAAACCGCAGGTCACCATCGGCGATCGTTTCACCAAGGTCGGCAATTTCCACATGCCGGTCTGGAAGGTAGCGAGGATTTATGGGCAGTCCCAGCCGCCACATGTCCATCTGGAAAAGGAAGGCTCGGCGCACGACTCGATCACCGTATCGATCCCGGCGCTGACCGACACCAGCCTGTTCCGCCGCGTCGCGGCGCCGTAATTTAGCGGGAAAGATCCGCGGGCTGTCTCTATTGCCCGTAATACTGCCGATACCACTCGACGAAACGGGGAATCCCCTGGTCGATGGTGGTGGCTGGGGCAAAGCCGACGTCGCGGCTGATCGCTTCGATATCGGCGAAGGTCTCCTTGACGTCGCCCGGCTGCATCGGCTCGAAGACGATCTCGGCCTTGATACCCACGGCCTGTTCGATCAGGCCGATGAACCGCATCAGCGGCTCCGAGCGGTGATTGCCGATATTGTACAGGCGATAGGGAAGGCCTGGGCCTGGCGGCGGCCGGTCCAACACCGCCAGGACGCCCTGGACGATGTCGTCGATATAGGTGAAGTCGCGCCGCATGTCGCCGCCATTGAACACATGGATCGGCTCGCCGGCCAGGATCGCCTTGAGGAACAGGAAGGCCGACATGTCGGGACGTCCCCACGGCCCGTAGACGGTGAAGAAGCGCAACCCGGTGGTCGGGATGGCGAACAGATGGCTGTAGCAATGCGCCATCAGCTCGCAGCTCTTCTTGGTCGCCGCATAGAGCGAAATCGGCTGGTCGACCCGATCCTCGACGGCGAAGGGAAGCTTGGTATTGGCCCCGTAGACCGAAGACGAACTGGCATAGACCAGGTGTTCGCAGCGCGGCAGCTGCCGCGCCAATTCGAGGATCACCAGCTGGCCTTCGACATTCGACCGCGTATAGGCGTAAGGATTGGTCAGCGAATAGCGAACGCCGGCCTGCGCTGCCAGATGGACGATGCGGTCGATTTCCGGATGAGCGGCGGCCAGCCCGGTCATCGCCGCCCGGTCGGCAATGTCGAGGCGATGCAAGGCGAAGCCGGGATGCTGGCCGAGAATGGCCAAACGGGCTTCCTTCAGCGCGGGGTCGTAATAGTCGTTGACCACATCGACACCGATCACCGCTTCGTCGCGTTGCAGCAACGCCAAAGCCGTGTGGAAGCCGATGAACCCCGCGCAGCCGGTCACCAGGACGGTCATCTCGGGCCCCGCGCTCAAATTTCGCCGATAGCCGCCAGGTACAGATCGAGAAGCTGTTGCTCCTCCTCGCGTTCCTGCCGATTCTTCTTCCTCAGGCGAACGATGGTCCGCATCACCTTGGTTTCGAAACCCTGCGACTTGGCTTCGCCGTAAACGTCCTTGATATCGGCGGCCAGGGCCGCCTTTTCCTCTTCGAGCCGCTCGATCCGTTCGATGAAATGGCGCAGCGCCTCGGCGGCGATTCCCTGCTTGTCGTTAGTCCCGTCGGGCATCGGTCGTCTCACCTTGTCAGGAGGAATGCCGGGCCGGTGACCCGGCCCGGTCATCGTAGTGCCGAGCCATGGCCCAGCCGGCGGAGGATAGCCAGGAGGCCCCTTGCGGCGCAAGGCCCGTTCGACCATGGCCCTGGTGTTCCTCGCCCCATCCCCGGCGAAAATCCACGGACGCATCTTACAAAGCACTGAGCCGTCGCCATATATCGGCGAATGCGGATAAGGCCGCCAGGCCCAGTCTCTTGGTCCCACGCTGCGCCTCAGTACCGCTGGACCCGGAGCCCATGCCCGTCGACGAAGCCATCCTGGCCGTTGCGGTCGCGTCTGCCGCGCTGTTCGCCGGCCTGTTGGTCAACGCCCAACTCAGGCTGCGCCGCCGCGGGCGGCTGACCAGAGAAGCCCGCAGCCGAGCCGATCGCGCCGTCCAACATGCGTTGGCCGAGGAGCTCGCCCGCGAGGCCGCCGAACAGGCGATGCGGTCCAGTGAAGGCCGTATCCACGCCATTCTCGAAGCGGCCGTAGACGCCATCATCACCATCGACGAACACGGGCGCATTCAGAGCTTCAATCGGGCCGCCGAGCGCATCTTCCAATACGATGCCGGAGAAGTCCTGGGGGCCAATGTCAGCCGACTGATGCCCGAACCCTACCGCTCGGCCCATGATCTCTACCTTAAGAACTATCTGTCGACCGGGCAGGCCCGCATCATCGGCATCGGCCGCGAGGTGCGCGGACGGCGCAAGGACGGCACCACCTTCCCCATGCATCTGGCGGTAGGCGAGAGCAGGCTCGATGGCCAACGGGTCTTCGCCGGCATCCTGCGCGACCTGAGCGAGAGCAAGCGGACCGCGGAACGGCTTTACGAAAGCGAAGAACGCTTTCGCCTGCTGGTGCATGGGGTGCCGGACTACGGCATCGCCCTCTTGGACGCCAACGGCAATGTGACGAGTTGGAACAAGGGAGCCGAGCGGATATACGGTTGGCGTGCCGACGAGATGCTCGGCAAGCCGTTTGTCGTCACCTCCGCGCCGGAGGAGTCGGCCGCCGGAGAGTCCGAGCGCCAATTGGCGGTGGCCAAGCGCGATGGCAGCTTTGAAGGCGAGGCCCGGCGGACGCGAAAGGATGGCATCACCTTTTGGAGCCACCTGACCATCTCGACCCTCAAGGACGATCTGGACGGTTTGCGCGGCTATTTCGTCATCGACCGGGACATGACCGAACAGCGTGAGCACGAGGCCATGCTGCGCGAGGCCAAGGAACGGGCCGAACGCGCCAACCTGGCGAAATCAAGGTTCCTCGCCGCGGCCAGCCATGACCTTCGGCAGCCGGTGCAGGCCCTGATGTTCTTCACCGCGGCGCTCGGGCTGCGCTTGAAGGATGAACAGGGCGCCGGCATGTTGAGCAACCTGGAGAAGTCGCTGGAAGGGCTGAATACCCTGCTGGAATCGCTGCTCGACGTCTCCAAGCTGGATGCCGGGGTGATCTCGCCGCAGATCGAGGAATTTCCCTTGGCCGCGGTCTTCCAGCGCCTCGAGAATGAGTTCGGCCCGGCAGCCAGGCAAAAAGGGTTGCGTCTGACGGTGGTCAAGAGCGGCGAATTCATTCGCAGCGACCCGGCTTTGCTGGCCCGCATCCTCAACAATCTGCTGACCAATGCACTGCGTTATACCGAACGCGGCCAGGTGCTGGTGGGCGCGCGTCACCTCGGCGAGACCATCCGGATCGAGGTGTGGGACAACGGCATCGGCATTCCGGAAGACCGCCTGGAAGAGATCTTTCAGGAGTTCACCCAATTGGGCAATCCACAGCGCGACCGGTCGCAGGGGCTCGGCCTGGGCTTGGCCGTCGTGCAGCGGCTGGCCCAACTGCTCGGTCACCGCATTCGGGTGCGTTCCACCCTGGGCCGCGGTTCGATGTTCTGCCTCGAAGTGCCGCGCGCCGCCCGCCAGCGGCGCTATCGAACCCTGGCCGCGGAAAACAACGACAGGCTGGTCCTGGTCATCGACGACGAGACGACGGTCTTGAAGGGATTGGGCATGATCCTCGAGGCCTGGGGCTTCGAGGTTCTGACCGCCACTTCCGAGGACGAGGCGATCGCCCAATTGGAAAGCCACGGTCAACGGCCCAGCGCTATCCTGGCCGATTATCGGCTGCGCGACGGCCATACCGGAATGGAAGCGATCCGGCACATCCGCGCCATGTTCGACGCCACCATTCCCAGCATTATCATCACCGGCGATACCGGTCCGGAGCGTCTCCGCGAAGCCGAAGCCAGCGGTTTCGCCATCATCCACAAGCCGGTGCAGCCACCCCGCCTGCGCAGCGTCCTGGCCCGCAGCATGAGCCACTGAACCCCGTCGCAGGAGCGCACAAATCAGTTTTTCAGTGGGGCCGGCGTCCCTGCCGGCCGGCGCCGCAGAGCGGCGCAAATGCTAGACTTCCGGCTCCGCCGGAACGCCGGCACGGAGGCCGGCGCCACTCATTTTTTCACGCCGCCTCAGTCGTGGATGGTCTCGGCGAAATGGGCCTGGATCTCCTCGACCTCGGCCGCCCGCTGCAGCATCGCCTCGACACAGGCCGGATCAAATTTGCTGCCTCGCATGTCGCGCAGATAGGCGAAGGCCTCGGCATTGCTCCACGCCTTCTTGTACGGACGATTGCTGGTCAGCGCGTCGAATACGTCGGCCACCGCGGCGATGCGCGCCTCCAAGGGAATCTGATCGCCGCTGAGGCCATAGGGATATCCGCTGCCGTCCCAGCATTCGTGATGATAGGCGACGATGTTGTGCAACATGTCGATATGCGGCACTTGGCCCATGCCGAACTCTTTCAGCATCATGTCGATGATCTGCCGGCCTTTATCGACATGGGCCTGCATCAGGGCGTATTCGGGCGCATCGAGCGGACCCGGCTTCAACAAGATGCTGTCCGGGATGGCCACCTTGCCGACATCGTGCAACGGACTGAATCGATAGAGGAACTCGACATATTCGTCGGACAGGCGGTAGGGCTCGGCCAGCCCTTCGGCAATTAGGCGCCCGTAGCGCGACATCCGTTCCAGATGGCTGCCGGTTTCCTCGTCGCGGTGGTAGCTGATTTGCCGCACCGTTTTCACCGCTGCCTGGATCAAGCGGATCTTGTCGAGCTCGAGGACGGCGATCAATCGGGCGATTTGCGCGTAGGGCCAGAGTTGGCTGAGCCGCTCGGGGGTAAAGAAACCCGGTGTCGCGGCATTGAAGAAAAGAAATCCCTGCAGCGCATCGCCTTGCATCAGCGGCAAGGTGTAGCTCGACCGGTAGCCGTGGTCGAGCAGCTTGCGCGAATGCTCGCTGTCGCCGACATAGTCCTTGAGGTCGTCCACCACCCGCGGACCGCCCGCGCGAGCCAGCGCGACCAGCGACGGCACGTCGCCCAGCCGGGCCACATAATGGCTGAGCGGGCACTCGCCCATGGTGGAATCGATGAAGGTGCGCAGCATGTCGCGCTCGGGGTCGTAAACCGCGACGGCGATTCGGGTCAGTGCGGACAACGGGGCGATCCCTTTGATGCGGTCATGCAACTCGACGAGGTTGACGACACCGTCCATGACCCCGTCGATTTCGCCCTTCAAACTCATCAGAATCACCCCCTGCGTGTGCTGCCGCATATTACCTTCGCCCAATGCTACGGCATAGCACCAGACCACAGATTTCTTTCACCGGATTGCCCGGTTCCGCCATTGCCCATCCTCGCCGAATGCGCCACATTCGCCCAGGAATGCCGACCAGGGAATGGCCGGCGAGCAACGACCTGCCTTTTGAATTGATATGACCGACCAGAATGCGCGGTTCCTCGTCTACCTGAAAAAACTGGGCGAAAAAAGGCCTGCCGGATATCGGGTAGCCCACATCCATGTGTCGGAACTTCCCGGCGCCAAGAAGTCGCGCGACAACCTGTCGCGGGCGATCGCCTCGCTTGGCGAACTCAAGGCCAAGTACAAGGATGGCGAGATCTTCCTGATGAAGAGCCTCGACATCATCTTCGTCAGCAAGGAAACCAGCAAACCCCTGCTGGCAGCCGCCTGCGACACGATCCAACAGATCTTTCTCGGTCAAATGGGCGTCGCCTTCACCAATGAACATGGGGGTGTCGGCGAGTTCTACACGCTGTTCGATTTGGGACAGGATTTCTCGAAGGTCCTGGCCTGGGCCGAGGGCGTTGCCGGCATGGCCGGCGTCGGCCAACCCACCACCGCCGAGGCAACGGCCGGACCGAAGGGCGCGATCGACCTCACCGTGCTCAGCCGCATCAAGGACGAAATCGACAAGGTCGATATCACCCCGATGCTGTTCAACCAGCCGGTCTACAGCATTCAGCAGCCGGGGCGGCCGATCGTGATGTTCCAGGAAATGTACATTTCAGTACAGGTCCTCGAGGACACCTTCTGCCCGGGCTTGTCGCTGACCTCGCGGCGCTGGCTGTTCGCCGACCTGACCGAAGACCTCGACACCGTCGTGCTGCGGCTGTTGGCCGATCCCGAGGAGCGTGGCCGCGGCAAGCGGATCAGCATCAATGTCAATCTATCCACCCTGGCCTCGCCGCGCTTCGTCAAGTTTGACGCCGAACTGCCGGCCGAACGGCGCAGCGGCGTCGTGCTGGAGATCAACAAGACCGACATCATCGAGAATATCGGCCTGTACCGCGAGCTGGTGCCGTTCCTGCGCCAGCGGGGCTATCGCCTGCTGCTCGACGGCTTGACGCTGGGCAATCTGTCGGTCATCGACCTCGAAGGCATCGACTGCGATTTCGCCAAGCTGTTCTGGTCCGGGGAAACGCAGATTTCCGCCGAGGAACTCACCCCCACGGTCATCGGCAAGCTCCGCAATCGGCGTGAACCCCTGTTCGTGCTGGCCCGCTGCGACACCGCGGGCAGTATCCGCTTCGCCAAGGAAATGGGCATTCGCATGGTGCAGGGCCGGCTGGTCGACCACATGGTGAAGAAGAACATCCCGTTCTGACCCATGTGAGGACCCCATGGCGCCGCCCGTCTCCACCAACCGCTGGCTTCCCCTCACCCTGCTCTGCGGCTTCGGTCTGCTGACCGGGCTGATCGTTCCCTTGGCCAAGACGGCCGCTCAGCTTGGCCTGCCGGGGCCGGCCTTCGCGTTCTGGCAGGCCCTTGGTGCCGGACTGGCGGTGTTGGCGGTGGCCCGGGCCCGCGGCCAGGCGATCGGCCTGGCACCGTCCCATCTGCGTTACTACCTGGTGGGCGGATTGGTCGGCATCGCCCTGCCCAACTGCCTGATCTATCTGGCGGTGCCCCATCTCGGGGCCGGATTGACCTCGCTGTCCTATGCCTTCTCGCCGCTGTTCACCCTCGGCCTGGCCAGTGTCACCGGCACCGAGCGGCTGTCGCCGCGCCGCGCCGCCGGCATCCTGCTCGGCGTCATCGGGACCCTGATGATCGTCCTGCCGGAGGGTCAACTCCCCCGCTTCGCCGCCCCCATCTGGCTGGTGCCGGCGCTGGCGGCCCCCTTCAGCCTGGCCGTCGGCAATGTCTATCGGACCCGCGACTGGCCGGCCGGAGCCAAGCCGGTATCGTTGGCCGCCGGCATCCTGCTCGGCGCCGCACTGGAATTGTTGCCGGCGCTGCTGCTTGCCGACAGTCACCCGAGCAGCGTCCAGGCCGCCCTCCTGCTGGTCGCCGCCATGGCCGCGACCGGGCTCGCCTATATGATGTCGCTGGAGCTGCAGCGTGTCGCCGGACCGGTCTATCTGAGCCAGGTCAGTTTCGTCATCACCGCCACCGGCATGATGATCGGAGTGACCTTCCTGGACGAACGCTACGGACCCTGGGTATGGGCGGCCATAGCCGCGGTCTTTCTCGGCGTCGGCCTGACCAGGTCGGCTTCCCCCTCACCCCGCCCCTGGCCCGCAAGGAGAAAGGGAAAAGATTGCAGCCCGCGTTAGCGGGAGGGTGAAGGATCCCTTAAGCCGCCAATGTTGCGGCGACCTCGTCGAGGGCCCGACGGGTGCGGCCGAACAGTTCGGCCAGTTCGGTCTCGCCGATGATCAGCGGCGGCGAGAAGGCGAGGGAATCGTTGGCCATGGCACGACCGATCACCCCATGCCGCTCCATCGCCTCGACCACCTTTGGAGCGACCCCTTCGCCCGGCGGGAAGTTGCGCCGGGTCGCCTTGTCGGCGACCAGTTCGAGGGCGCCGATCATGCCGACGCCCCGCACCTCGCCGACCAGCGGGTGATCGGCAAAGCCGGCCAGATGGCGCTGCATTGCCGGCGCCACCCGGCGCACATGGCCCAAGATGTCGCGCTCGGCATAGATGTCCAAGGTCTCCAGCGCCACCGCGGCCGCCACCGGGTGGGCGGAATAGGTGTAGCCGTGACCGAAGGTGCCGATCTTGGCCGAATTGTCGGCCACCGCCTGGTAGATGCGGTCATTGATCAGCAAGGCGGAAATAGGCAGGTAGCCCGACGACAAGGCCTTGGCGCAGGTCAGCATGTCCGGCGCGTAGTCGAAGGTCTGGCAGCCCCAGGTTTGGCCGGTGCGGAAGAAGCCGCAGATCACCTCGTCGGCCAGGGTCAGCACGTCGTATTTTTGGCAAACCGCCTGAACCTTGGGAAAATACCCGGCCGGCGGAACGATTACGCCGCCGGCGCCCATCACCGGCTCGGCGAAGAAGGCGGCGACCGTGTCCGGGCCTTCGTGCAGGATCAGCGCTTCGAGATTGGCCGCCAACCGGCTGGAATACCCTTCCTCGTCTTCGCCCGGCAGCATCTCGTGGTAGGCATGCGGGCAATCGGTGTGCAGGAAGCGGTCCAGCGGCAGGTCGAAATCGCGGTGATTGGCCGCTAAGCCGGTAAGGCTGGCGGCGGCCAAGGTGACCCCGTGATAGGCCCGCTGACGGGCAATGATCTTTTTCTTGGCCGGTCGGCCGAGCGCGTTGTTAAAATACCAGACCAGCTTGATCGCCGTATCGATCGCCTCGGACCCCGAATTGGCGAAGAACACCTTGCTCATCGGCACCGGCGCCATACCGATCAGCCTGGCCGACAATTCGATCGCCGGGGCATGCGCCTTGTGGCTGAACATGTGATAGAAGCCCAAGCGTTCCATCTGACGGCGTGCCGCATCGGCCAGACGGGGTTCGGAAAAGCCCAGCGACGCGCACCACAGCCCGGCCATGGCGTCGATATAGTCCTTGCCCTGTTCGTCGAATACCTCGACGCCCTGGCCACGCACCATCACCAACGGTCCCTTGCGCTCGTGCAGGCGCAGGTTGGTATAGGGATGAAGGGCGAAGGCCAGATCCTTGTCGCGCAGGGAATTGGACGCCATGAACGATGTTCCTTCTGTGGCCGGAAAGTCCCTCGACCGGCAGGATGGCACGACCGGCCGACGGGGAAAAGGCCCCGGACGAGCCGTGGCGATTCAAGGCCAGAAAGCATGGCGGGGAAAAGCTCGCGAGGATACTGCCGGCCACTGGGTGGGATGGGGGGGAAGCGACCTGCAGTACCCTTGCGATAGTTAGATTTCTACCAGTTCGCGCAAGACAGCAGAAACGCGGGAATTGCAACGCTGCCACCGCGAAGCGACATGTCGCGGCCCCCCATCCCACGGCTGCGACCGATTTGCCGGACCTGCATCCAGCTCCAGGCTGCTGCGACATTTCTTTCATCATATGGCTCTCGCCCGGGGATTGGGGCCGTGCTATCAATTCCAAGTATCACCATTGTGAGCTGCCATGCACGCGCCGACCAAGTATCGCCTGGGAGTTGGGATCGTGCTGGTCAACCGACAGGGGCTGATTTTTGCCGGTCAGCGGCGTGACGGCCGCCTGCCGCCCTGGCAAATGCCGCAAGGAGGCCTGCAGCCAGGCGAGACGCCGGCCGAGGCGGCCGGCCGGGAACTGGAAGAAGAGCTTGGCACCAGCCACGCCGAAGTCATCGAAGTTTTTCCCGAATGGTTGCGCTACGACTATCCGGAAGGTTTCAAGGCCCGCCGCGCCCAATGCTTCCGGGGCCAACAGCATTTGTGGTTCCTGATGCGCTTCACCGGCCGCGATTGCGACATCGGGGTGGCCGGTTCGCATGCCGAATTCGAGGCGTGGCAGTGGATGCGACCGCCCGAGGTGGTCGATGCCGTAGTCGCCTTCAAGCGCAAGGTCTACCGCGAGGTCATCGCCTATTTCGCGCCCTCGGTCGTCGCCGTCGCGGCGGGGACCGGACAAAACGGCGGGGCAATGCGACGCTTGGCAGGCCGGGCCGGCCGGAGCGGCGCGGTCAGCCTCGACCCACGGGGCAAGCAGCCCAATCCTTAAGATGCGCCGGACAGGCGCGCCACCTCGCGCCGCAATTGCTCGGCCCCGATGGGCTTGTAGAGCACCGTCATTTCCTTGGCGCAAGGCCCCGGGGAGTCGACATCCCCGGTGATGATCAGGGCGGGAATCCGACGACCGCAGCACCGCCGCACCGCCTCGACCGCCTGGACCCCATTCATCGCGACGTCGAGGCGATAGTCGGCCAGGATGATGCCGGGGGTCAGGCCGCCGGTCACCAGCCGCACCGCCTCGCTGCCCGTAGCCGCGGTAACCACCCGATATCCCCAGCGCTCGAGCAGCAGGGACAAGGTATCGCGGACCATGTCCTCGTCGTCGATCACCAGAATGACACCGCCCGCCGCCGCCCCCTGGTAAGCGGCCGCCGGTTCGCTCAAGCCCGGGCGCGGCTGGTCCGCCGGCAACAGGACCGTAAAGCGGGAGCCGCGGCCGGGAACCGAACTGACGCGCACCTCGGCGCCGATCAGCTGAGCCAGCCGGCGCGCCACGGCCAACCCGAGGCCAAGGCCTTGGGTCCGATCGCGGGCCGCATTGCCCAACTGATAGAACTCGTCGAAGATCATATTCCGTTCGCTGTCCGGAATACCGACGCCGGTGTCGAGCACTTCCACCGCCAGGCGATTGCCGAAATGGCGGCAGCCGACCAGGATGCGGCCCTGGCGGGTAAATCGCAGCGCATTCTCCAGAAGCTGGCGCAGGATGCGTTCGAGCAGGACCGCATCGGTGCGAACCATGCTGCTGCAGTGGACGTGGTGGAGTTCGAGTCCGGTCTCGGCGGCGCGCGGCGTATATTCCGTCGTCAGGCGATCGGTAAGGCTGCCGAGCACCAGCGCTTCGTCTCTGACCGACACCACGCCGGCATCGAGCCGGGAAATGTCGAGCAGACCATCAAGGACCAGCCGCAAGGCATTGACCGCCTGCTCCATCGGCTGCACCAGGTCAGCCGCGGTAGTTCCCGCCGTCCTCTCGGCGAGCAGATGGGACAGCACCATCAGGGCTTGCGCCGGCTGACGCAGGTCGTGACCGAGGGCTGCCAGCACATGCGATTTGGTCTGCTCGGCCCGCTCCGCCTCGGCCTGGGCCTTGAGAGCGGCGTCGCGGGCCGCCAACGCCGCCTGTTCCGCCTCGCGCAGCTCGGTCAGATCGATTTCGGCGATGGGGCGCGCCGCCATGCCCGCCCGCATCACCTGCCCGGCCGGGTCCAACAGTGGATAGAACGTGACTTCGTAGAGTCGTCGGTCGGACTGGCCGATGGCCATGCAACGTCGCAGTGTCTCTCCGGCAAAGACGCGGGCCAACACCGCCTCGGCTTCGGCCAAGCCGCCCGGATGGCCGGCCAGAAGGTCACGCAGGCTGTCGCCAAGTGACAACGAGCGTCCGTACAGACAAAAGAACTCGTCCCGATAGGCGCGATTGGCGACAACAAAAATTAAGGACCGATCAACAGCGGCGATGGGGTCCGGCGATCGGTCAACTAGCTGCTGTAGGATGAATTCTGCCATCGAGCGTCCTAGTGAGGTGGGGACTGTACCCGGAGCTCAATTAAAACTCAATACTCGGTATTTATTCCTAAATACAGAGATGTTCTGTAGTTATTATTCTGTAACTAGCACCACCGCTCCCGTTATCTTGCCATCACGAAGATCGGCCAGCGCCCGGTTTGCTTCGGCCAATGGGCGGACATCGGTCGTCGTCCGAATGGTCACCCGACCGGCCAGGCCGAGAAAGGCCTCCCCATCGGCGCGGGTCAGATTGGCCACCGAGCGCAGCACTCGCTCCTCCCACAAGAGATGGTAGGGAAAGCTCGGAATGTCGCTCATATGAATGCCGGCACAGATGACCCGGCCGCCCTTGCCGACGGCAGCCAAGGCCTGCGGCACCAGGGCCCCGACCGGCGCAAACAGCAGTGCCGCGTCCAGCGGTTCCGGTGGCGCCTCCAGCGAACTGCCGGCCCAGACGGCGCCGAGCGACCGCGCAAGCTCAGCCGCGGCCGTATCGCCCGGACGGGTGAAGGCGAACACCCGCCTTCCCTCGCTGCGGGCCACCTGGGCAACGATATGGGCCGCTGCCCCGAATCCGTACAGCCCCACCCTTTCGGCGTCGCCGGCCATGCTGAGGGCCCGGTAGCCGATCAGGCCGGCGCAGAGCAAGGGGGCCGCCGCGGCGTCGGAATAACCGTCCGGCAGGGCGAGACAGAAACGATGATCGGCCACCGTGTAATCGGCATAGCCGCCATCCACCGTGTAACCGGTGAACCGCGCCGCCGAGCACAGATTTTCGCGACCGCTCCGGCAATAGACGCAGCTGCCGCAGGTCCAGCCGAGCCACGGAACACCGACCCGTTGGCCGATGGCGAAGGCCTCCGCCCCGGCTCCGGCGGCCGCCACCCGGCCGACGATCTCGTGCCCCGGCACCAACGGCAGATGCGGTTCGGTCAGTTCGCCGTCGACCACGTGCAGATCGGTTCGACAGACCCCGCAGGCCGCCACGCGGATCAGCAACTGGCCTGGCCCCGGTTGCGGGATCGGTCGCTCGACCAATCGCAGCGCCTGTCCCGGCCGTTCGAGAATCATCGCATGCATCGCGTTACCTCCTTCGGCTATACCCCCTCCCCCATGCGGATTTGCCGCCCTCCCTAGCCTAATCTGGCTGCATGAAAATCAGTGCGTTACGTTTAGGGGAATTGGCGTCCGATGGGGTGGATGTCCAACTCCAATGCCACGGCTGTGGCAACCAGGTGGTCGCCCGGGCCAGCCAACTGGCTGACCATTTCGGGTCGACGGTTCGATTGAACGGCCTTTCCGGCCAATTGAAATGTCCGCTCTGCGGCTCGGCCGCCGTCGAGGCGACCCCCGGCGAATGGGCTCGCCACGCCACGCCCTGACCTCCGCCACGACCTGGACGGAACGCTCCCGCGCCGCTAGGGTGCCGCACCTAGCACACTGACACATTCAAATGTGCACGAGATCGGCGCATGGAGCGACAATGAGCACCCCAATTTGCTGGGTGGTAACCGACGGCAAGGCCGGAATGGAAAACCAATGCCTTGGTTTGGCCGAGGCGTTGGGTTTGGTCCCGGTGATCAAAAGGGTTAAGCTGCGGGCGCCGTGGAAACAACTCAGCCCCTTCCTGCTGCGGCTGGGCAACCGATGGTCGCTGTCGCCGGCCGGCGACCGTCTGGATGGACCGCCGCCCGATCTGCTGATTGCCACCGGCCGTCACAGCGTGTCGTCCTCCTTGGCCATTCGCCGGATGAGCCGTGGCCACGCTTTTCGCGTTCAGATCCAGGATCCGGCGATCGATCCCGGCGCCTTCGACCTGGTGGTGGTACCCCGCCACGACCGCCTGCGCGGCCCCAATGTGGTGGTCACCAAGGGCGCCCTGCATCGGATCACGCCGGAGATGCTGGCTGCCGCCGCCGAAAATTTCGCGCCGCGACTCGCCGTCTTGCCGCACCCCCGGATTGCCGTCCTGGTGGGCGGCAGCAACGGCACCTACAGCCTGACTCCGGCGGTTGCCGAGCGGTTGGCGGACGGCTTGGTCGCCCTGCAACGCCGGCATGGCGGGTCGCTGCTGGTCACCCCGTCGCGCCGCACCGGGATCGACAACGAGGCGGTGCTGCGCCGCCGCCTCGCCGGCCTGCCGGGCGAGGTGTGGGACGGCAGCGGCGATAACCCCTATCTCGGCTATCTGGCCCATGCCGATGTTGTGGTGGTGACCGCCGACAGCGTCAATATGGTATGCGAAGCCTGCAGTACCGGAAAACCGGTCTATGTGGTGGAGCTGGAAGGCGGGTCGTTCAAGTTCCAGCGCTTTCACGAAGCACTACGGGCCGATGGCCTGACCCGCCCCTTTGACGGCAGCCTCGAACATTGGACCTACCCGCCACTCGACGATACCCGCATGGTGGCCGGCGTGATCCGCCGACGCCTCGGCGAGCGGGGAAACCGCTGGTAAAAGGACACGCTCAGGCCGCCTCGGGCAGCCAACCGCAAGCGCGCAAGGCCGCCTCCATATGGCCCGGTGGTGCCGCCACCGCCTCGACCGCCGGACGCTCTGCCCAGTAGGGTACCCGAATGGCCCGGGCAAGCAGATGCAGGGGCCCTGCCGACGCCTGGCCGTATACCGGATCGCCGAGAATCGGCAAGCCCAGCCCCGAAGCGCAATGGACACGGACCTGATGGGTGCGCCCGGTCTTCGGGCTGAGTTCCAGCCAGGCCAGGCCCGCCGCACGCCCGCGCAGGCGCCATTCGGTCCGCGCCGGCCGGCCGTCGGCGGCGGCAACCACGCGCCAACCGCGCGGATCGGACAGCTTCTTCAGCGGCAGGTCGATGCAGCCCTGTTCCGCCGCTGGTTCGCCCGCCACCACGGCCCAATAGGTCTTTTCAATCTTGCCGGCGGTGAACAAGCGGCCGAGGCGCGACCGCGCCTTGTCATGGCGGGCCAAGACCAGACAGCCGGAAGTGTCCCGGTCGAGCCGGTGCACCGGTTGTGGCGGCTCGCGTCGTCCGAAGCACAAGGCAGCCAGCATCCCTTCCAGATGGACCGTGGTGCGTGGCCCGCCATGCACGGCCAGGCCGGATGGCTTGTCGAGGATGATCAGGTTGGAGTCCTGGTAAAGAACCCGCTGGCGCAGCTCGTCGGCGTTCATGACCCGTCCATCCGCTGTCGGCAAAGATCAATGGTAGACGCTGCATCGATGGAATGCGCCCCCGATCCGCACCCAGGCTTGCCTTCACCAAGGGTTACAATCAAACTTGCGGTGTTGGCCCTTATCGGAGCGCCCCCGATGGGTGCGCCAACCAAATCTTCATTGAGGGCGTCAGGCTGGGGGAAGTCATCGCTTCCAGGGCGCGGCAGCAGGGGACACCATGATCGGGGCGAAGGCCGTCGGCAAGACAGGGCTGTTCTTGGGGTTTGCCCTCGCCCTGCTGGCGACGACCTCCGTTCGAGCAGCTGAGGCGCCTCCGCTTATTCATGTTGTCTTCAACACAGCTCCCAATCCTCCCATTGTTTACGGCACCGGCACCGCGATAGACCCGGACAAACCGAGCCTGATCGTCGAATTGCTGCGGATGGTCAGCCAGCGCACCGGGATCCCCATGGACTTCCAGCGATTCCCCTGGCAGCGCGGTCTGTACATGCTCGAATACGGCCAGGCAGACGCAATTTTCGCGTCAAGCTTCACTTCCGAACGGTTGCGCTTCGGCGTGTACCCGATGAAGGACGGCCAGCCAGATTCCCGGCGCGCGATCTACCACATGGCTTACCATCTTTTTGTCCTCCGCGGTTCGAATGTGCGTTGGAACGGACAAACAATGACCGGGCTCCACGCTCCTGTCGGTGCCACACCTGCCTTCGCGGTCGTCCCTGAACTCAGAGCGATGGGGGTTCCCCTGGACCTCGAAGCCAGCCCCGAAAGCAACCTGAGGAAACTGGTCAGTGGTCGCATTGACGCCTACGCGGAAATCGAGGGGCTGGCGGGAGCGGCCATCAAGGCCAATCCAACCGAATTCCGCCAGGTCGTCAAACTGTTGCCACCCCTGCGGACGCAGCCTTACTACCTGATGTTCTCCAAGTCATTCTATGAGGCTCACCCCGATGTGGCCGAGAAGATCTGGGACAGCATTGCCGAAGTGACAGCCACAACAGAATACCAGTCCTTGGTAAAAAACAAATATGCGGAGTAGACAGTGATAATGATTGCAATCTGACGATGACACAGCCCGCAGCGTCGACAGGCTCTCACCGCTCAATTGCCACACGGCTGCTCCGCGTATCGTTTGAATACTACGTTGTCATCGCAATCATATTGACGGCTCTCGTGGTCTGGGGTGAATACCTGTCGACGACCTCCGCCCTGCGACGGGAAATAGCCAATTATCAGCATGTTTTTGAGGCGCCGCTTGCGAACGCCTTGTGGGCGATGGACACCTCCAAGGTGAGTTCCATCAGCAAAGGCATGGTCGAGATTCCTGACATAAGCGCGGTCCGCGTTAGTGACCTGACCACAGGGCATCTGTATGGGATCGCACTCAAAGATTCAGAAGGAATAGAATTCGGCGAGGACGAGCGCATGCGCCAGCGATGGAAGGAATTGGCGCAGCACTCCGTAGTCCACCATGGCTTCGACATCGTTTATACCCACGCGACGGGAACCGCTGTCCTGGGTCGGGTCGAAGTGTTGACGGGGCGAACGCAACTGATCAATCGGATCAGGGGCCAGACAACCTTGATCGTCGCCATTGCGTTATTCAAAGAAGCGATCTTGTGGGGGATTTTCCTGGCGGTAGGCCGGCGGTTGTTGGTGCGGCCATTGACCGAACTGATCAGGGTGCTCAATACGATGGAACCGAATGACCCCGGCCGAATCACGGTGCCGCGTTCAACAGAAGCCACCATCGCCGGAACGGAACTCGCGGTCTTTCGCGACTCGTTCAACGCCCTTATCGATCAAATTCAAGCCCGCCGGGCGGAATTGGTGGAACTGAACAATCATCTGGAAAATCAAGTTGTGGAGCGAACCCAAGCACTGGCGGAGAGCGAGCAGACGCTAAGAACCATCATCGAAACCGAACCGGAGTGCGTGAAGGTACTGGCTCTAGATGGAACGCTGGTACGAATGAACCAGGCAGGCCTGGCCATGATCGAGGCGGAGTCGGACGCACAAGTCATCGGCACCCCGATGATTGACCTTGTCGCTCCCGAACATCGCCCGGCCTTCATCGCCCTGAACGAACAAGTTCTACAAGGCGCGTCAGGCGTTCTGGAGTTCGAGATCATCGGACTCAAGGGAGGGCGCCGATGGTTCGAGACGCATGCTGTGCCGATGCGTAACTCCCACGGTCAAATCAATGGCCTGCTCGCCGTCACCCGCGATGTTACCCAGCGCAAGACATTCGAGCGGGAATTGGTGCGCTTGGCGCAAACCGACGCACTGACGGGGCTTGCCAATCGGCGGCATTTCATGGCGCTGGCTGAACAAGAACTTTCGCGGGCAATTCGCTACGGTGGCGAGCTATCCGTCATGATGATGGATATCGATCACTTCAAGGCTATTAACGATACCTATGGCCACCACACCGGTGATCTGGTGCTTCAGAGAGTGGGCATGCATTGCCAGGAAGCACTCAGGGAAATTGATATCGTCGGCCGCATCGGTGGCGAGGAGTTTGCCTTCATTCTGCCGCAAACGAGCAAAGAAAAGGCCGGTGAAGTTGCGGAAAGGCTCCGGAGGATGCTTGCCAACGCCGATCTACCATTGGAACACGGGGTGCCGCTGCATTTTGAAGTTTCGATTGGGGTGACGGCCATTGGCCCCAATGGGGGCAATATCGATACCTTACTTGCCCAAGCCGATACGGCTTTATACGAAGCGAAGCGGCAGGGACGGAACCAGATCCGCGTCTTTGGCGCCGCAGCGACCGCATCGGCACAATCTGAGGGCATTCCCACTGAATGAGAGCGGCCTGGCCGGATGAGACAGATTCCAATGGGTCGCATCCGTTAGATTCGGTCCGCTATCGGCCAACCACCGGAGCGGTAAAGACATGGGGATGTCCCGGTCGATGTTGAAATTGGAGGGCAGGCGTTGCTCACCTTGAGCCTGTAGGCTCGGGGTGTCGAATCCGCAAAGGAGAGCAACGCCATGAAGAAATCTACCACATTGGCCGCCGTCGTTCCGGCGACA
>CAIOJO010000408.1 GCA_903858635.1 uncultured Telmatospirillum sp.
CGCCACGAGCAGGCGATAGCCACCTGCCACCAGGGTCCGCGCATCGCGGGCCAGGGTCGCCGGGTTGCACGATACCGCCACCACGCGGGCCGGACCGGACGCCGCCAAGGCCTCGGCCTGGGCCGCCGCGCCAACCCGCGGCGGATCGAATACCACCGCCTGGAAACGCTTCAGTTCGTCGCCCATCAGCGGGCGCTGGGCCAGGTCGCGGCGCTCCGCGGTGACCCGCCCGCCGGCGCTGGCCTTGAGGGCGTTGAATGCCGCCTCGTCGCCTTCGACGGCATGGACCTGGGCCCGCTGGGCCAGGGGAAAGGTAAAGCTGCCACAGCCGGCGAACAGGTCGGCCACCGGGCTCAACGGTCCCACCGCCGCGGCCACCAGTTCGACCAACCGCTGTTCGCCGTCCCGGCTCGGCTGCAGGAAGGCGCCGGGCGGCACGGCGACGCCGACTTCGCCGAAGCGGACCAGCGGCCGGCGGCGTTCGGCCACCGGCTCGATCAGGGCGGCGCCCGGACGCCGCCAGGACAGGCGGGCGAGGTCGGCACTCTCGGCGAAGGCGGCAAGACTCTGCCGTTCGAACAGATCGAGCCGGGCCTCGCCTTCGATCAGCAGGTCGATCCCCGTCTCGGTCAGGGTGAGAATGGCGTCGCCGTCTTCCTCGGTCAGCTTGGCAAGCAGGGCCTGCAGGGAGGGCAGCAAGTCCAGGAGCGGCGGCTCGAGCAACAGGCAGCCATCGATGTCGACCACCTCATGGCTGGCCCGGGCGTTGAAGCCCAGGGTCAAGACCCCGCGGCGATGGGCAAAGGCCAAAGCGGCGCGGCGCCGCGACCCCGCTCCGACCTGCTGCAGCGGCGCCACCCGAGCCGCATCGAAGCCGGCGCGTTGCAGCGCCTCGACCAACAGATGGCGCTTCCACCCGGCATAGGCGCCGTCGTCCAGATGCTGCAGGGCGCAGCCGCCGCAGCGGCCGAAATGCCGGCAAGGGGGCGGCCGGCGGGCCGGGCCGGGTACCAGCACCTCGATCAGGGTGGCCGCCCAGCCCTCGCCGCGCCGGCCATCGAGCCTGACCAGCAGGCGATCGCCGGGAGCAGCGCCGGCGACGAACAGCGTCTTGCCGTCATGGCTGGCCAACCCGTCGCCGCGCTGGCCGAGCGACCCGATCTCCACTTCGATCACCTGTCCCCACGGGGCCTCGGCCTTGCCGCGTCGGGCGCGAACAGGCTTCCTGCGATTCACCATATCGGTCCTCGTCGGTCAGGGATCAGCGGGGCAGCTGCGACAGGTCATCGAGGAAACGGGCGACCATTTCGCCCACCGCCGCCTCGAAGGCGCGCACCGCGTCGGCCGGCTGCTCGCTGGCGGCCGGCTTCTCCACCCGATAATCGTGCAGCATGAGGAGGTCGTTGCCGCGCAGGCGGATCACCGCGATGTCGGCCTCGACCACCACGGCCGGTGACGCTCCGGCCAGCTGCTCGAAACGCCGCAGACGACCCTCGATCACGAAGTCCGGCGACATATTGAGGTCCGGGGTGACCACCGCATCGGCGGCGCCGGCCTGGCGCAGCGACCGCAGCAGCTGGTCCTGCAACAGCGCCGGCGGCGCGTCGATCCAGAAATGATAGCTGTAGCGCAGCAACTGGTCGGGGTGATCGCGGTAGCTGTAAAGCATGGCGCGGTCGCCGGTCAGCCCCTCGGCGGCAAAGCGGTTGACCTGGACCACCCCGTGCAGGAGCGGACGCGGCAAGGCGGCGGGGGCGGTGACCTCCAGACGATAGAACGCATCAGCCGGCGGCGGCGGCGCAGCGACACAGCCGACGCACAGCAAAACCACCAGCAGGGCGACGGGCCAGGCCCTCAACCTCGACGTCCTCACTTCGGACCGGTTTCCTGGGCGGGGCGGGAACCGCTCAGCAAGAGGGTGGGATTCTGGCGGATCTCCCGGGTGAATTCATTCATGTTGCGGGCCGTGCCTTCCACGTTATAGGTCACCGAGTCGATGTTGCGGGCCACCGCCTGCAGGGTGTAGCGCAAGTCCTTGAGGCTCTGGGCCACGCTGTCGCCGCCGCCGGTGACCGCCTTGTCCAAAGCAGCCAGCACGTCGTCGACCTTCTGTTTGCTCGAACGCAGGCTGCCGGTGAGTTCGGCCAGATTGGCCGCGGTCCGATCGGTATTGGCGATCGCCGCCTCCAACTTCTGGGTGTTGGCGTCACTGAACACCCGGTTCAGTCCATTGGTCATCTGTTCGACGTTGGACGAAATTCGCGGCGTCTTGGTGGCCAGGTCGGAAGACAGCGTCAACAGATTGTCGAGCAACTGCGGCGCCCGCTCTTCGAGCAGCGGAGCGAAGGCGGCGACCGTGCGGTTGAGGGTCTCCACCAGCGGCTTGAGGCCGCTCTGGCTCAGCGTCGTCACTTCCGAAGCGATGTCGGCCATGGCCGCGAAGATATTGCCGCTGGATCGGCTCTTCAGCTCGGAGCCCGGCTGCAACAAGGTGGTGCTGCTACCGCCGCGGATGTCGACGGCGACCGCCGACAGCAACCCCGAGGCGGCGATCTGGGCGATGCTGTCCTCCGGCATCTGCCAGCCGTGCCTGACCAGCAGCCGCAGGCGGAAGCTGGTCTTGCCGCCCTCGCGCCGGGGTTCGATATCTTCGACCTGGCCGATGGCGAAGCCTTCGTAGAGAACCTTGGTGCCGTATTTCACGCCCGATACGTTGTCGTAGTGGGCGTAATAGGAATCGGTGCTGCCGGTGCGACCGGAGATAAAGGCAATGGCAATCACCACGGCGGTCACCATGGCGAGCACGAAGCCGCCGACAAGCACGTAATTGGCTCGACTGTCGTACATTGCCTCATTCCTCGCCGAACAGGCGGCGCACATAGGCGTCGGGATCGAGTGTAACTTCCCGGCTGCGCCGGTTCAGCAGGTTTTGTACACGCTCATCGGCACTTTGACGCACCTCGTCCTTGCTGCCCAGGGCGATGATCTCGCCCTGATCGAGCACGCAGAGGCGGTCGGCGATGCGAAAGGCGCTCTCGAGCTCGTGGGTGACCACCACGATGGTCATCCGCATGGCGTCGCGCAGTCGCAGGATCAGCTCGTCGATGGCCGACGACACCACGGGATCGAGGCCGGCCGAGGGTTCGTCGCAGAACAGCAGCCTGGGATCCATGACGATCGCCCGGGCCAGGGCCGCCCGCTTGGCCATCCCGCCCGACAGCTCGTCCGGTTTCAGATGTCCGAAACCGGCAAGATTGACCACTTCCAGCTTGAGGCGGGCGATGATCTCCATCGTCTTCTCGTCGAGATCGGAATGTTCGCGCAGCGGCAGCATGATGTTCTCGGCCACGGTGAGCGAACTGAACAGGGCGCCGCTCTGGAATGCCACACCGATGCGGCGGCGCAATTCCAGCAGCTCGAGGGCCGGCAATCGATTGATGTCCTGGCCGAGCAGGCGCACCACGCCCTTGGCCGGATACAGCAAGCCGAGAAGATGGTTGAGCAGCGTGCTCTTGCCCGACCCCGAACTGCCCATGATCACCATGATCTCGCCGTCCCGCACCGACAGGTCGACGCCCTTCAGCACCTGGCGCTGACCGTAATAGGACACCAGGCCGGCGACCTCGATGGCGACCGACGACGGGTCGCTCATCGGGTAACCGCAAAGGCGAAGATCATGTCGGTAATGACGATGGCCGAGATGGCGTGCACCACCGAACGGGTGGTCATCCGCCCCACCCCTTCGGCCCCGCCGGTGACCAGGGCGCCGTTGACCACGCCGACCAGGGTGATGAGCACGGCGAAAATGGCGCTCTTGGCCAGGCCGTGCGACAGGTCCCCCAGCCCCAAGGCTTCGACCACCTGGCTGACATAGGCGCCGAAACTGATGCCCTGGGTCGAAGTCACGTAAAGGCCGGCGCCGAACAATGCCACCAGATGCGACCACATGGTCAGCGCCGGCACCATCACCACCATGGCCACCAAGGGGGGGGCCACCAGATAACGCACCGGCTCGATGCCCATGACCGTCAAGGCGTCGATTTCCTGGTTGATCTTCATGGTGCCGAGGCGCGCCGCCAGCGCCGAACCGGAGCGCCCGGCGATCAACACCCCGGTGATCAGGGAGGAAAATTCGCGCACCACCGACAGGGCGATACCGGTTGCCACCCGCGACTCGGCACCGAAGGTGCGCAAGGTGTAGATGCCCTGGATGGCCAGCATCACGCCGATGGTGAAGGTCAGCAGCGTCAGGATGGGAATGGCATCGATCCCGATCTCGCGGGCTTGCCGAAAGACGCTGCTCACCCGTACCGGCTGCCGCTTGCGACGCCCCAGCACCAGCCAGTACAGGCTCTCGCCCAGGAGGACCGCGGCGAACCCCACCTCGTCGAGCCCCTGCAGGGTGGCCCGGCCGACCCGTTCGGCGAGCCCGCTCAGACGGCCCGGCATGCGATCAGACGCCTTCCTGGATGGGTTGCGCCTCGATGGCGAAAACCTCGTCAAGGCGCGCCAGCTTCAAGACCCGCAGCACCGCCGCGCTGACCGTCGCCAAGGAGAAGCGCAAGTCGGACTGCCGGGCCATCTGGTAGGCCTCGATCAATCCGGCGATGCCGGAACTGTCGATATAGCCGACATCCGACAGATCGACCGCCAGGTGGCGATGTTCGGACAGGACGGCCAGCAGGGCCTTGCGCAGCTCGCCACTGTTCTGCAGATCGACTTCGCCGCTGACGGCGACCAGGGTCTTGCCCGCGTCGCGCCTGGTTTGCAACATCATGCTCATGGCATCCCCTTGACCATCTTGAGAAAATTGCCGGCCCCCTCGGGCGGTGGGAGGAACAGGACTTCATCCATCACCGAGCGGATGAAATGGCTGCCCAGCCCCCCCGGTCGCAGCTGGTCGAGCGGCCGCGACTTGACCCGGGCGGGATCGACCGGCGGGGCAAAGTCGATCAGCTGGATCTCGAGACGGCCGGCCTGGTCGCGGCGCATTTCGAGAATAACCTCGCCTTTGCCGCGGTAGCCATGGCGGATGACGTTCTGACAGGCCTCGTCGACCGCCAGGACCACATCGGCCGCCGAGCCCCCCGCGCAGCCGGCGGCGCGGGCCGCCGCCTCGACCCGATGACGCATGTCGCACAGGCATTCGGGACAGACTTCGAAGCGGGCGGCGAGCAGCGGTTTCGGCCGCCCATCCTCGACCACCAGCAGGGTAAGATCGTCACGCAGCGCCGCCCCCGGCGGCGTCAGCCGGTCGATGATCGCCTGCAATCGCGGCAGAGCGGACAGCGCGGCGGTTTCGCCGATCAGCCGCCGCATCCCCTGGGCCCCCAGCATGGCGTCTTCGCTGCGCGACTCGGTCAGGCCGTCGGTGAACAGATAAAGGGCGCCGCCACCCAGCTCGATCCACTGCTCCGGCATGGTCGGCGGAACCAGCGACGCCGCGATGCCAAGCGGCGGCGCCCCGGCGGGGAAAGCGGTGAAATCACCGTCCCGGTACAGCAGGGGCGGTTCATGTCCGGCATTGGCCAACAACACCGAGCCGGTGGCACGATCGAGCACCCCGGCCGCCATGGTGACGAACATGCCGCGCCGGCCATCGGTCTCGCATAACTCCTGGTTGATGGTCGCCAGCAGCGCCGCCGGCCGCCGATGGCTCTTGGCCAGACAGTGGAATATGCTGCTGGTCCGGGCCATCAGCAGGGCGGCGTTGATTCCCTTGCCGGCGACGTCGCCGATGGCAAAGGCGATGCGTCCGCCCGGCAGTTCGACGATGTCGAAGAAATCGCCCGAGACCTCGTGCGCCGGCCGGTTGATGCCGACCACCGGGAACCCATCGGGCATGCGGCCCGGCAGCATGCCGCGTTGAATCTCGGCAGCCAGTTGGAGTTCGTGGCGCACCCGCTCCTGATCGACCATTGCCCTGGTCAAACGGGCATTGCTGATGGCCAGCGCGGCCGAAACGCCCAAGGCGCGCAGCAACTGACGGTCGCCGGGGTGAAACAGGCCGCGGCCGGCCTTGTTGATCAGTTCCACCGCACCCAGCCGCTCGTCGCGCACCGACAACGGCGCGCACAGGATCGAGCGGGTGGAGAAACCGGTCTTGGCGTCGATCAGGGCGGCGAAATGCGGATCGCTGTGGGCATCGTTGACGATGGTCGCCTTGTTCTGGTCGACCACGCGGCCGACGATGCCCTGGCCGGGTGGCAGGCGCAGCCCGCTGATGTCCACCGGGCCGACACAAGCCTCGCAAACCAGTTCACCGGTCGTCTCGTCGACCAGGAACAGGCTGGCCGCCTCGGCACCGACGAAGGCCGCCACCTTCTGCAGCCCGCGCTGCAGGGTCTCGCCGAGATTGCCGGCGGTGGCAAAATCGTGGCTCATCTCGGCGATCAGATCGAGTTGCCGATGATAGGAGTTGGACCGGCGGCGCGGCGAAGGTTCGGGCATGAGCTTCAATATGCGCCCGACCAACCGCGGGGGAAAGGCCGCCCGGCCGAAGACCATGCGGGTAGAGCGTATGACCTTAGCCCTGTCTGCTGCCGGTCCGGCGCCAGGGGGACAAGACACCGGCAGGGACGCCGGTGCCACTAACCAATGACTCCCTAATGCTGCTCGCGGGTCGACGAGAAGCGCAGCTGGGGAAAATCCTGCTGGGCGCGGCTCAGGGTCCAGGCATTGCGGGCCAGGAAGACCAAGGCCCCATCGCGGTCCTCGGCCATGGCCGGGCCGTTGGCGGCGACGAACTTGTCGATGAGCAGTTTGTCGTCGGCCGTGATCCAACGCGCCGTCTCGAAGGGGGCATCCTCGAAACCGGCGCGCAGGTTGTATTCGCCCTCGATCCGAGTGGCCAGCACGTCGAACTGCAACTGTCCCACCACCCCGACGATCCAGGTCGAGCCGTTGAGGGGCTTGAACAGCTGGCTGACACCCTCTTCCGCCAGATCCTCCAGCGCCTTCCGCAACTGCTTGGCCTTCATCGGATCATCCAGGCGGACGCGGCGCAACACCTCTGGGGCAAAGCTGGGGATGCCGGTGAAGCGAAGATCCTCGCCCTCGGTCAGGGCGTCGCCGATGCGCAGCGCCCCATGGTTGGGAATGCCCAGGATATCGCCGGGGAAGGCCTCTTCGGCCAGTTCCCGGTCCCGGGCCAGAAAGAAGACCGGGTTGAAGATGGCCATGGTCTTGCCGGAACGGACATGCTTGACCTTCATGCCGCGGCGGAAACGGCCCGAGCAAAGGCGGAAGAAGGCGATGCGGTCGCGATGGTTGGGGTCCATATTGGCCTGGACCTTGAAGACGAAGCCGCTGACCTTGTCTTCCCGCGGGTCGACCACGCGCGGTTCGGCCGGCTGCGGCCGCGGCGGCGGCGCCAGCCGCCCGATCCCCCGCAACAACTCGCGCACGCCGAAATTGCGCAGCGCCGAGCCGAAGAACACCGGCGTCAGATGCCCGTTGCGATAGGCTTCGAGGTCGAAGGCGGGACAGGCTCCACGCACCAGCGCCACTTCTTCCCGCAGCTTTGCCGCGGCGGCGGCGCCGACCAGCTGGTCGAGCCGGGCATCGTCGAGCGCCAGGTCGATGGCCTCGGGAATATGGTCGCCGCGGCTTTGCTCGAACAGCACCACCTGGTCGGCCACCAAGTCGTATACGCCCTTGAGGTCGCGGCCCATGCCGATCGGCCAAGTCACCGGACTGACGTCAAGGGCGAGCGTCTTTTCGACCTCGTCCAACAGGTCGAAAGTCTCGCGGCCTTCGCGGTCGACCTTGTTGATGAACGTGATAATCGGCACGTCCCGCAGCCTGCAGACCTCGAACAACTTGCGCGTTTGTGTTTCGATGCCCTTGGCGGCATCGAGGACCATCACAGCCGAATCGACGGCGGTCAGGGTACGGTAGGTGTCTTCGCTGAAATCTTCGTGACCGGGCGTGTCCAACAGATTGAACGAGAGACCGTCATGCTCGAACGACATCACCGATGCGGTGACCGAAATGCCGCGGTCCCGTTCGATGGTCATCCAGTCGGAGCGCGCGCGTCGCTGTTCGCCGCGCGCGCGGACGGCACCGGCCAGCTGGATGGCGCCGCCGAACAGCAGGAGCTTTTCGGTCAGCGTCGTCTTGCCGGCATCGGGATGCGAGATGATGGCGAATGTGCGCCGTTTGGCGATCGCTTGCGACAGGGCGTTCATGGAGCGGCTTTTTTCGGGGTTTGGGGCGAAAAAAGCAAGCGCTCATTGTTCGGCCGACGGTGGCGGCACGATGTTTACCATTGGTCGAAAAAGACCTCAGCTATGCCATTTGGGCCGCGGCCAAACATGTGTATCGTGAATTCGGGGAGTAATCGTCCTCGATTGAGGGCGCCGACGAGCCAGTCGCTCGCCGTCGCCGCCGCGTCGATGGCGGATTTCGGAAGCAAGATGCCGGACGCAACGCCTGGTCTAATTACCTTGCCGATCGCCGCCAACGGGTGGGCGAGCCTGCTTCTCGTTGGGCTGCTGATCGGGTTGCTGGTCGGGTTGATCGGAGTCGGCGGGCTGGCCTGGCGGCAGCACCGGCGCATGCGGGCCGGCCGCGATGCCGCGGTGGCCAACCTGGCACTCTCTGAAGAGCGCCTGCATGATCTGTCCGGCATCGCCGAGCAGTGGATCTGGGAAACCGGCCCCGACGACCGCTTCAGCTACCTATCGGCCCTTCCCCCGAGCATGCACGATGTGGATGCCGACCAACTGCTGGGCCGGCATCGCGATGCGGTGATCTGCGGCGGCACCGAGCCCGACGCCTGGCAGAGTTACCGGGAAGCGGTGGCGGGCCGTCTGCCGTATCGCCATTTGCCTTGCCGACTGGTGGGGCGTCAGGAACACCATCTGCGGATCAGCGCCAAGCCGCGCTTCGACCCGGCCGGCCGGTTCCTCGGCTATCGCGGAGTGGCCACGGAAACCTCGATCGAGGTCGAGACGGAACAACGCAACGCCCAGGCCCGCCGCCAGATCATCGACGTGCTGCGGCAGACCCGAGATGCGGCGGTCCAGGCCAATCGCAGCAAGACCCATTTCCTGGCCGCCGCCAGCCACGACCTGCGACAGCCGCTGCAGGCGCTCGGCCTGTTCGTCGCCATCCTGGCGGAGCGGTCGCTGCCCGCCGATGTCCGGCCCATCGTCGGCCGGATTCAGGCGGCTTTGGACGCATTGGAGCAACTGCTCGACAGCCTGCTCGACATTTCGCGCTTCGACGCCGGCGTGGTCGAGGCGCATTGCTTCGTCTTTCCGCTGCAAGGGCTGTTCAATCGTCTCGCTTTGGAATTCGTACCCCTGGCCGAAGCGAAGGGCCTGTCCATGCGTTTCGCCAGAACCCAGACCTTGGTTCACAGCGACCCTAATCTGCTCGAGCGCATCCTCCGCAATCTGTTGTCCAATGCCATTCGCTATACCAGCCAAGGCGGCGTGGTGATCGGCTGTCGGCGGCGAGACGCCGCCTTACACATCGAAATCTGGGATAGCGGCGCCGGGATCGCCCCCGAACATCAGGAAGAGATCTTCCAGGAATTTCATCAATTGCAAGGAAGCTCGGGGCCCCGGCAGGGGCTCGGCCTTGGATTGGCCATCGTCGAAAGGGTGGCCAGCCTGCTCGATCATCGCATCTTGTTGCGCTCAACTGTCGGTAAGGGCTCCGTGTTCGCCATCATATTGCCGTCCGGAGACCATAGGACGTCCTGCCAGGCCCCTTCGGCGGACGGCGGAGGCAAGGCCGAAGGACGGCTGACGAAGGTCATGCCGCAGCGCAAAGCGCGGCGACCGCGGCCATCCCCCACCCCGGCAAAGCCATAAAAAAAATTGCCACAGGGCTTTCCTGGACAAACAAGCCTGCGTCGGAGCAAGTCGATGCGAATGTCGAGGGAATAATAGCCCAGCCAAGGCATGGCTTATGGCGATACCTCGCCTATATACATATCTTGTCAATATGACTATCGGCCAGGTTTCCGATTCGCGCCAAGAGTATATTGCATTCTCAGGCAGGACTCATATTTTCGCCATTGTAACGAGAGTCGCATTCAAAAGAGGGATGCGTTATCTTCTAACGGGCAAGGTTCTCATGAACGATCTAACGAAAGGGTGGGACCCCGTGCAGGCGGGTGAGAACTCCATGAAGATCCTCATTGCCGACGACCATGAGTTGTTCCGCGATGGACTTCGCCACGTGTTGCTCCAACTCGACGACAGCGTAGAGGTCGTCGAGGCGAGCGACTACCCGCAGGCGTTGGCGCAGGCCGAGGCCGAACCCGACATCAATATCGTGCTGCTCGACCTGGGCATGCCCGGAATGCCGTGGGCGGAGGGCCTGCAGGCGCTTCGCCAGAAGCTGCCCAGCACGGTGCCGCTCATCGTGCTGTCCGCCTCGGACGACCGCCGCCATGTGTTGCAGGCGGTCAACCTGGGGGCGGCCGGGTTCATTCCCAAGACTTCGAGCAGCCGCGTCATGCTGAGTGCACTGAAGCTGGTTCTTTCCGGCGGGGTCTATCTGCCGCCGGCACTGCTCGACCAGAGCGCCGAGCACGCCTATGGCGATGGAACCAACGGAAACGGTGCGGAAAGTGCCGCATCATTTCTGACCCCGCGGCAACGCGAAGTGCTGACCTTGTTGGGCCAGGGAAAGTCCAACAAGGAAATTGCCCGGGTCCTCCAGCTGGCCGAAGGAACGGTCAAGCTGCATGTCACGGCGATCCTCAAGGCGCTGAATGTCAACAACCGGACCCGCGCCGTGGTGGCCGCATCACAGCTGGGGCTGACCAACACCGACGCCGCCTCGGTCGCACGCTGAGCCCACCGGCAAACCGATAAGGCCGGCCCTCACCAAGGGCCGGCCTTATCCTTCCTGCAGGGCCGCAGATTTAATTAACTGTGGACCGTTCCCCCTCGATTCGATCGCGGCTTGGCGGGCGATCCGCGCGCCGGCAGGCGGACGTCGCCGTCCATCAACCGGCGCAATCGGCGGCGCGCCCGTGACAGGCGCGATTTGACCGTTCCCATGGGCACGCCCAACGCCTGCGCCGCATCTTCGTATTGCATGCCCTCCAGCCCCACCAGGGGGATGTCCCGGTCGATGTTGAAATTGGAGGGCAGGCGTTGCTCACCTTGAGCCTGTAGGCTCGGGGTGTCGAATCCGCAAAGGAGAGCAATCCCTGGTGCTCCGCTGGACCGGTGCCGCCA
>CAIOJO010000409.1 GCA_903858635.1 uncultured Telmatospirillum sp.
TGCCAGCCGCCACTGAGGCGGCGGCCAAGGGGCCGGAGGCCCCGCCCGGCGAGGGCTATATAAAGGCCAGTCGGCATGCCTTTCCATTTTTCGAGACTAGGCTATCATCGACGGGCCGACGGGAGGCTGAATGGGCACCGAAACGGAACTGAAGCTGCAGCTCGACCCTGCTCGCCTGCAGCGTTTGCGGCGCCATCCGATGGTTCAACGCCTGAAGCGCGGCAGACCCGTCACCCGCCTCGAGAAATCTGTCTATTTCGATACCTGTGATTTCCGGCTGCTCGACCACAAGGCCGTGCTGCGGGTGCGCCATATCGGGCGACGCCGCATCCAGACCCTGAAGACCATGGACCACGGCCGGGCCTGGACCCGCGGCGAATGGGAATGGGAGATCACCGGCGACGAGCCGGAATTGCAGTATCTCGTTTCCCCGGAGATTCCCTTCCATATCGACCTCGGCGGCAACCGCTGCCAGATGCTTCCGGTATTTTCGACCGAAGTTCGACGCACGACCTATCGGCTGGGCGACGAGACCTGGGAAGTCGAGCTGTCGTTGGATGCCGGCCGGTTGATCGCCGGTGAACGCAGCGCCGAAATCTGCGAAGCCGAACTGGAATTGAAGCGAGGCGAACTGCGGCATCTGTTCGACCTGGCATTGCAGCTGCAACAGGACCTGTCGGCGCGCCTGGCCTCGGCCAGCAAGTCGGAGCGCGGCTTCGCCTTGGCCCGGGACAGCCAGCTGAAGCCCCAGAAGGCGGCGCCACTTGCCCTCGTCGACGGCATCTCGGCAGCACAGGCCTTCCGCGTCATCGCCCATTCCTGCATAGGCCAATTGCTGGCCAATCACGACTGTCTGCACCAGACCAAGGACCCGAAAGCCGTCCACCAGATGCGGGTTGCCTTGCGGCGCCTGCGCTCCGCCATGAATATTTTCAAGCACCTGCTGGGCAGTCCTGCGACGCTGTGGGTGAAGGATGAGTTGCGCTGGTTGCAAGGCCATCTTGGGCCCGCCCGCGATGCCGACGTCTTCATCGAGGAGATCATCGAGCCGCTGCCGGTCTTGTTGACCGACCAGCCAGGCTATGTCGGGCTGCGCGGCGAATTCGCCGCCCGACGCGATGCCGCCTACCAGGCGGCCCTCGACGCCATCGCCCTGCCCCGTTGCAGCCAGCTCATCCTGCGCCTCGCCCAGTGGGTCGAGGACGGGGATTGGCTGGCAACCGAAGATGAGGGGCGGCGCCTCTTGCTGGACGCAACTGCCTTGAGCGTCGCCCAAACCATCCTGGGAAAGCACCACCACAAGGTCCGCAAGGGCATGCGGCAACTCGAGGGGCTGGACGACAGCGCCCGCCATCAGATCCGGATCGGCATTAAGAAGCTTCGTTATGCCATTGAATTTTTTTCATCTTTATATCCGGATCGCAAGGCCAAACGACTCGCTTCGGCATTCGCTGTGCTGCAGGACCGATTGGGTTTGCTGAACGACATCGCGGTCAGCCGTTCCCGCCTCAGAGGCGTCGCCGTCGGCGATCCCGATCGGTTGTGGGTGGCCGGCATGATCGCCGGCTGGCATGCGGCAAGGGTTCCCGGATTGCTGGCCGAAGCCAGGAAAGACTGGAAAGCCTGCAAGAAGCTTCCCCCCTTCTGGCGGGACTAGAGGCACGGTCTATCTTCCATCGTCATGCCCGGCCTTGTGCCGGTCGAGCCCGGCCATGACGAATAGAGGGAGCGATGCCTCAGGACAGGTATTTGCCGTAGATCAGGGCGATCGCGACGATGGCGAAGCCCCAGATGATCATATTGGCGAAGGTGCGGAAGCCGACGCGGTCTGCCGGATCCACCAAGCCCAGCAGGTCGCAGACGCGATCGCCCGGCCACAGGAACCATTTCATGGGCGACCACGCGCCGCCGGACGACCGCCGCGACCCTCAGTCCAGTTCCTTGCCGTCCAGGTCCTTGGCCGCACGTTCCCTCTCGGCTCTTTCCCGCTGCTTGTCTTCCTTGCGGCGACCGTAGCGGGTTCGGTTCTCGTCCGCCTGCTTGGCTTCCTCGGCGCGAGCGCGCGCCTTGCGGAAACGATTCAGGTTGATCACGTCACCCATCTTTTCCTCCACGGCTCCGGCGGAAGGCAACAGTTTAATCTTGCCGGCCGGGTGCGATCCAGCCCCCTTGCGGCATGACAGCCACCGGCACCGTGGAAATCTCGATCGGTCGACGCAGGAATTGCGCATCCGGCACATTGCCCCAGCAACAGGTCATGGTCGGCGCCGGTCCGATGATCTGATCATCCCGTTCCTCGGCACAGGCCGGCAGGCTCACCAGGAGTCCCAAGGCGAGCAAGCCCCTGACGGCGGTCGTGGGATGATGGGACATGACGGATCTCCTTGAGCGAACCCCTCGTCGAAGCCTCTTCGGTTAGCACGAGCCTGGGGCTCGGCCCGACTGCGCGGACGAGGGATGGCCACAGGGATAAGCTCCTTATTTTCCGCGAAATGTCCGCTTGCGCCCGGCCGGCGCCTTTGCTATACGTCCGCCTCCCCATACCAAGGGGGTGTAGCTCAGTTGGTTAGAGCGCCGGCCTGTCACGCCGGAGGTCGCGGGTTCGAGCCCCGTCACTCCCGCCATTTCTCCCCGATCATTGCACTCCGATGCCGTCGATGATGCCTTCGCGCCCTACCCGGGCGGCGGACGCGGCGGCGGTGGCGGAGGTTCGTCGTGCTGGAGCGGCGGACGACCAAGCGGCGCCGGTTCGGGCGTGGCGGCGAGCGAGGTGGCCGGCCTGGACGGCGCCGGCTGGGGCGGCGGCGGTGGCGGCAGGCGCAGTATCCCGAGGTCGGCCGCTTGTTCGCGCCGCATCAGTCCCAGTTCGTCGGGCGCCAGGACACCGTCATGATTGCGGTCGAGGATGGAAAACAGCCCATCCCGCCCCGCCAGGAACTCATCAAGGGACATCGCCCCGTCGCCGTCCCGATCGAGCCGGGTGAAGGCCGCGTAACGGTCCGGCCCGATCATTTCCATCATTTGGGTGCGGATCGTCATCCGCTTGCTGGGCAAGGCCATGAATTGGTCGGCGGTCAACTGGCCGCGCCCCTCGGCGTCCAGGATCGCGAAGACCTCCGTCCAATGTCCCTCCACCTCGGACCGGTCGAGCACCCCGTCGCCATTGCGATCGAGCAAGGCGAACAACGCATCGGGAGTATGGCGGCCAGGCAAAACCGGGGGACGCACCGGATGCGACAGGGCGTCGTCGGTGAAGGCACCGCCGCAACCGCCGAGAAGGACAAGCAAGAGAAGAACGGCCAACCGTGCCATGTTTTTGCCGCCGGTAGGGAACGCAACCAAGCCGATAGCCAGATTACCGCCGGTCGGGGCTCCACCGCGCCCCGCCATCGGACTTAGCACAAAGGTAACAGGCGGCCGGCCGGCCCCGCGGCCGGTAAAACGGATGGCGGGCCGCCTCGCGGCGGAGTAACGTGACCGGGTTGCGCTTCGTCGCGATGCGGCAGAAGCCTGTTCAACCGCCTGGGAGTTGCCATGAGCGGGGTGACGACGAGATTTCCCGAGGCCGTTTTCCTGCGGCGACACGACGGAACCGGCTATGGATTCTTCTTCCACAGCGAGGAGGACTTCCGCCACGCGTCGGATAGCTTCATTCATCCGATCCTGCGGTCGTTCGAAGGGGCGCCGGTGCCCGGCCAACCCCTGCCGGCGGAGCATGTAAAAACCGCCATCGCCACCTTCCTTGGCCAGGCCTTCGACAATGCGGTCCCCAACGAGGTCGGGGCCGAAGGCGTGTCGCGGGCGGCAGCGGCCTGCGTGCGCCAGGTCTTCAGCGGCCCGGTACCGCGCGTCGTGATGATCGAGCGCAAGGAGAGCAGGCTCAATATCCGTCCCGGCATCGAATTCATGCGCCACCCGGGCCATCCTCTGGCGGTGGTGGTCGATGCCGACGCCCATGGCGGCGAAGCGCGCTTTTTCACCAATGCCGAGGACTACGCGCGGATCGGCCAAACCACTCCCGATCCCCGTTGCTGGCTGCCACAGATCGTCTATCGCCTCTATCTGCGCACGCCTTCGGTGATGGCAGGACGGCCCCTGGTCGATCAGGGATCGGGCAGCCACAGCGTCGCCTGCCGGGGCATCAGCTTCGGGCTCACGGCGCCGCTGGTGGAACGTCCGCCCGGCTAGGACACCGCAATTGGGGAGTCACAGCCTCCTCCCACAAATATGATTCCAGGCATCCCGAGCGTTCGGTCGCGGCTGACCGGGACCGGCAAACCGCGGAAAAATTTGTTGACCTAGCAAACAAACCTGTCGCAGAATGAACCGTCATTCAGTTTGCGGTTGGCGATCACGATGGCGAAGCCCGCCTTGGCGAAAAGTGTCTCGGAAGACGGCGTGGCGGACCGCAGCAGCGGCCCGGCCGGTCTGACGTTCGGCATCCTGCCGCGGTTGCTCGGCTACCATCTGCGCCGCACCCAGGTGGCGGTTTTCAAGCATTTTGCCCGCACCGTGGCGGTGGTCGAGGATATGACTCCCGGCCTGTTCGGCATGCTGCAGGTGATCGCCGCCAACCCGGGGCTAAGCCAAAGCCGCCTGGCCGAGGCGATGGGGGTCGACCGCTCGACCGTCGTCAAGGTGGTGCGCCAACTCGATCGCCGCGGTTTGATCGAGCGCACGGCCTCGCCCCTGGACGGGCGCAGCTATTGCCTGCGTCCGAGCCCGCGCGGCCGGATCGCCATCGAGCGCATGGAAACCAACATCCTGCGCCACGAGCAGGACATCGCTTCGGGCCTGACGGCCGACGAGCAGCAAACGCTCGTCCGCCTGCTGACCCGCGTTTACCAGCAGTCGCATGGAGCTGACTGAGGGACCCTTGGGAGGGGTAAAGCGTCTTGGAGAGGAGAAGACTGGGGTGAAATCGGTTTTATCGCTCACGTTGAACGGCCGCCGCCGCGAGGATCTGGTGGCCGACAACATGCTGCTGCTCGACTACCTGCGGGACATGGCCGGCCTGACCGGCACCAAGCAAGGCTGCGACGGCGGTGAATGCGGCGCCTGTACCGTGCTGGTCGACGACCAGCCGCGGCTGGCCTGCTCGACCCTGGCCCACCAGGTGGCCGGCCAACGGGTCGAAACCGTCGAGGGCCTGGCCCAGCAGGGACGCTTGAGCGTCCTGCAGCAAGCGTTCCACGAAAAGCTCGGCACCCAGTGCGGTTTCTGCACCCCGGGCATGATCATGGCGGCCGAGGCGCTGCTGCGGCGCAACCCCGATCCGACCCGCGACGAGATCAAGATCGCCTTGTCGGGCAATCTGTGCCGCTGCACCGGCTATGTGAAGATCATCGAGTCGGTCGAGACCGCGGCTCGCGCCAGGGAGGCCGCCGAATGACTATCCGGACCCTCAACAAGACCCGGGTCGGCAGCGTCGGCGTCCCCACGCCCCTGGTTGACGGCATCGAAAAGGTCACCGGCAAGGCCAAATTCACCGCCGACATGCCGGCCCAGGATGCGCTGGTCGGCAAGATCCTGCGCAGCAAGGTGGCCCATGGCCGCATCCTGTCGATCGACACCAGCGCGGCGGAAGCCCTCGAGGGCGTCCTCGCCGTCGCCACCGGCGCCGACACCCCGATCCCGTTCGGCGTGCTGCCGATCGCCGAGAACGAGTATCCGCTGGCCCGCGACAAGGTGCGTTACAAGGGCGACCCGGTGGCCGCGGTAGCCGCGGTGGACGAGGCAACGGCGGAAAAGGCTTGTAAGCTGATCCGGATCGAATACGAGCGGCTGCCCCATTACACCGATGCCAAGAAGGCGATGGAACCGGGCGCCGAACCGCTGCATGACGACAAGCCGACCAATGTCTACCGCGAGGTTCACCACGAATTCGGCGATATGGCCGCCGGCTTCGCCGCGGCCGACCTGGTGCGCGAGCGGACCTTCCGCTTCGCCGAGGTCAACCACATGCATCTCGAGCCCAACGCCTCGCTGGCCGAATACGATCCCGAGCGCGACCGGCTGACCCTCTACACCACCACCCAGGTGCCCTATTACGTCCATTTGAAGGTCGCACAGACCATCCAGATGGATCCCTCGAAGATCCGCGTGATCAAACCGTCGCTGGGCGGCGGCTTCGGCGCCCGGACCGAGGCGCTGAGCTTCGAGATGATCGCCTCTCTGCTGGCCCGCAAGGCCAAGGGCACGGTTCGTCTGCTGCAGACCCGCGAGGATACCTTCATCTCGCATCGCGGCCGCCCGGAAGCCGAGATCAAGATGAAGCTCGGCCTGACCAAGGCCGGCAAGATCACCGCGGTGGCCGAGGAATGCATCCAGCGCGGCGGCGCCTATGCCGGCTACGGCATCATCACTATCCTTTACGCCGGTGCGCTGCTGCACGGCATCTACGACATTCCGGCCATCAAGTTCGACGGCTGGCGGGTCTACACCAATACCCCGCCCTGCGGCGCCATGCGCGGCCATGGGACGGTGGATGCGCGGGCCGCCTTCGAGGCCTTGCTGAACGAGATGGCCGAGGAACTGGGCCTCGACCCGTTCGCCGTGCGGCGGGCCAATCTCCTGCCGACGATACCGTTCACCACCTTGTACGCGCAGAAGGTGATGAGCTACGGCCTGCCCGAATGCCTGGACAAGGTGATGAAGGCCTCGGGCTGGGCCGAGCGCCGCGGCAAGATGCCGAAGGGGCGTGGCCTCGGACTGGCCTGCTCGCATTTCGTCTCCGGCACCTCGACTCCCAAGCATTGGACCGGTGAGCCGCACGCCACGGTGAACCTGAAGCTCGATTTCGACGGCAGCATCACGGTGCTGACCGGCGCCGCCGACATCGGCCAGGGTTCGAACACCATGGCCGCGCAGATGGTCAAGGAGACCATGGGCGTCGAGTTGAACCGCATCCGGGTGATTTCCGCCGACAGCGCGTTGACCCCGAAGGACAACGGCAGCTATTCCTCCCGCGTCACCTTCATGGTCGGCAACGCGACGATCGATGCCGCCAAGGCGCTCCTGGCCATCTTGAGCCAGGCGGCGGCGAAGAAGCTCGATGCCCGGCCGGAAGACATCGAATGCGTCGACGAGGTGTTCCGCGTCTCCGGCGGCCAGCACCCCGGCATTTCGTTCCATGAGGTGGTCAAGGCGGCCCTGGTCGATACCGGCACCATCACGGTCAAGGGGACCTTTACCCCACCGAAGGAATTCCAAGGCGACAAGGCCATCAAGGGCAGCGCCATCGGTGCCACCATGGGCTTCTGCTACGCCGCCCAGGTGGTCGAGGCCTCGGTCGACGAGGTGACCGGCAAGGTCACCGCGCATAAGGTCTGGGTTGCCGTCGACGTCGGCCGCGCGCTCAACCCTCTGGCTGTCGAAGGCCAGGTCCAGGGCGGCGTGTGGATGGGCATGGGCCAGGCGATGTCGGAGGAAACCCATTTCGACGATGGGCGGATGATCCATAGCAACATCCTCGACTACCGGGTGCCGACCGCCATCGAAAGCCCCGACATCGAGGTGTTCATCGTCGAGAGCATGGATCCCAACGGCCCGTTCGGCGCCAAGGAAGCCAGCGAAGGCATGCTGTCCGGGTTCCTGCCGGCGGTGATGGATGCCGTACACGAGGCGATCGGGGTCTATCCCGATGTGCTGCCGCTGACCCCCGAACGCATCGTTGACCTGATGGACGCCAAGAAGACCGCCGAGAGGACCGCGCCATGACCATACTGCCCGACTTCCGCTATATCCGTCCGGCGAATGTCGACGAGGCGGTGGCCGCCCTCGCCGGCAAACCCGGCGCCGCCATCATCGCCGGCGCCACCGACCTGCTGCCCAACCTGCGCCGCGGGCTGGGCGAGCCGTCGGTTCTGATCGACGTCTCGGCCGTCCCGGCCCTCGCCTTGGTCGAGGAAACGGCCGACGGCCTGCGCATCGGTGCCGGCGTCAAACTGGCCGAACTGGCCCTGCACCCGGTGGTCCAGCGCGACTTCCCGGTCATCGTCGAGGGTGCCCTGGCCGTTGCCGGCCCGACCCATCGCGCCGCGGCGACGGTGGGGGGCAATCTTTGCCAGGACACCCGCTGCCACTTCTACAACCAGAGCGAATGGTGGCGTTCCGGCAACGAGTATTGCCTGAAATACGAGGGCGACCGCTGCCATGTGGCACCGAAGACGGCCCGCTGCTTCGCCACCTACCGCGGCGACCTGGCACCCGCCCTGATGGTGCTGGGAGCCGAGGCCGAGGTGGCCGGCCCCAAGGGGCGGCGCAAGCTGCCCTTGGCCGAACTGTTCCAGGACGACGGGGCGGCCCATCTGAAGCTGGCCGCCGACGAGGTGCTGGTGGCGGTGACGGTGCCGAACAGCGCCAAAGGCCTGGTCGGGTCCTATGCGAAGATTCGCATCCGCGATGCCATCGACTTCCCCCTGGTCGGGGTCGCCGCGGCCCTGAAGCGCGATGGCGACAAGATCGGCCAGATACGGGTCGCCATCACCGGCAGCAACCCGTGCCCGTTGCCGATTTCCACCGACGGCCTCGAGGGCCAGCCATGGAACGAGGCCACCGCCCGCAGTCTGGCCGACCGTCTGAACAAGACCGCCAAGTTCCAGACCACCACCACGGTCGGCATGCGCTATCGCCGCCGGGTCCTTCTGGCCAGCGCCCGCCGGCTGGTCGACGACCTGTGGGAGAAAGCGGTCTAGATCGGCACATCCCCCTCACCCCAACCCCTCTCCCGCAAGGGGCGAGGGGCTCGTCTTGCCCCTCTCCCCTTGCGGGAGAGGGAGGGACCCGCGATAGCGGGAGGGTGAGGGGGTACGGTGCCCAGCCTTGCCTTCCCATATGTCCGAGAGCAACCTTGTCGGGAGTTTGCGAGAGTTGAGGACATGACCCTGCCACTCCCCGGTCCAATTCCCACCGCCGACGAGAACGCCATCCTCGGCCAAGTCGCCACCTGGCTCGATGAAGGACGGGGCGTCGCCCTGGCCACCGTCACCAAGATCTGGGGATCGGCGCCATTGCCGGTCGGCAGTCACCTGGCGGTGGCCTCCGACGGCAGCTTCGTCGGCTCGGTATCGGGCGGCTGCATCGAAGGCGCCGTCATCTCCGAAGCCCTCGACGCCATCGGCGACGGGCGCCCGCGCAACCTGGAATTCGGCGTCAGCGACGAACAGGCTTGGGCGGTGGGCTTGGCCTGCGGCGGCACCATCGGCATCTACGTCGAACGCGTCGGATGAAGACCCAGCTCTTCCACACCCTGCAGGACCTGCGCCGGCGCCATCAACCGGTGGCGGTGGTGACCAATCCGCTGTCCGGCGACCAGGCCCTGGTCACCGCCGACGAGCAACAGGGCGCCTTGATGCTGGGCGACGAGGCCCTGACCCGGGTTCGCCAGATGCTGGGCGAAGACGTCAGCGGCAGCATCGACGGGTTGTTCGTCCGCGTCTACGGGCCACCCTGGTCGATGGTGCTGATCGGCGCCGTGCATATTGCCCAGGCGCTCGCCCCGATGGCGGCCCTGGCCGGCTTCGAGGTCACGGTGATCGATCCGCGCAGCGCGTTTGCCACCAGCGCCCGCTTTCCCGGCGTCACCCTGATCGCCGATTGGCCCAACGAGGCGTTGCAGCGCATCCCGCCGACCGCCCGCACTGCGGTGATCAGCCTCACCCATGACCCCAAGATCGACGATGTCGGGCTGATCGAGGCCTTACGCTCGCCGGCCTTCTTCATCGGCGCGCTAGGTAGCACCCGCACTCATGCCCGCCGCAAGGATCGCCTGCGCGAGGCGGGTTTTACCGACGAGCAGTTGGCCCGCATCGCGGCGCCGGTCGGCCTCGATCTGGGGGGACGCCTGCCGGGCGAGATCGCCGTCGCGGTGATCGCCGAAGCGGTTGGAGTACGCCGCGGCCGCCGGCGCCAACGGCCATGATCTTCGACGAATTCCGGCTCGATCAAGCGATCGGCCTGATTCTGGCCCATTCCCTGCGTCTCCCCGACGGCACTTTCAAGAAGGGACGGCAACTTTCCGCCGCAGACGTCCGGCGGCTGCAGGAAGCCGGCTTGGCCACGGTGATCGGGGCCCGCCTGGAAGCCGGAGACGTGCCCGAGGACGAGGCGGCCGACCGGGTCGCCGCCGCCATCCTCGGCGACAACGTCACCCGAAGCGCCGCCTTCACCGGCCGCAGCAACCTGTTCGCGGCCACCCGCGGCCTGGTCGTCATCGACCGGCAGCGGGTGGACGCCCTCAACCGCATCGACGAAGCGGTGACCGTCGCCACCGTGGCCCCCGGCGACATCGTTGTGCCGCGCCAGATGGTCGCCACCATCAAGATCATCCCATTCGCCGTGCCCGCCGCCGCGCTCGAGCGTTGTCTGGCCTTTGCCGCCGGGGCCGAGGGGCCGATCGCGGTCCGCCCATTCCAGCCGCACCGTGTCGGACTGATCCTGACCACCCTGCCCGGCACCAAGGAAAGCGTCATCGAGGGGACCATGGCGGCCACCCGCACGCGGATCGAAGGGTTGGGCGGCAGCCTGGTGGTCGAGCTGCGTTGCCCGCACCGCACCAATGCCCTGGCCGAGGCGGTCGCCCAGGCGATGGCGGCCGACTGCACCCTGTTGCTGATTTCCGGAGCCTCGGCCAATGTCGACCGCCGCGACGTGGTGCCGGCCGCGGTCGTCGCGGCGGGCGGCAGCGTGGTGCATTTCGGCATGCCGGTCGATCCCGGCAACCTGATGCTGCTGGCCCGCATCGGGTCGGTTCCGGTGGTCGGCCTGCCGGGTTGCGCCCGCTCGGTCAAGCCGAACGGCCTCGACTGGGTGCTGCGGCGGTTGATGGCGGGACTGCCGGTCGGCTCGGACCAGCTGATGGGCATGGGAGTGGGTGGATTGCTCAAGGAGATTCCCGAGCGCCCGCTACCCCGCGCGCGCGCCTCGGCGGCCGAGGACGAGCGGCGACGCCGCCCCCGCATCGGCGCACTGATCCTGGCGGCCGGCCTGTCGAGCCGCATGGGACGCAACAAACTGCTGATCGAACTGGACGAAAAGCCGCTGGTGCGGCATGTCGCCGAGGCGGTGCTGGCGGCTGGGCTGGAGCCGGTGGTCGCCGTCACCGGTCACCAGGCCGAGCAGTTGCACCAGGCTTTGTCCGGCCTGCCCCTGGGCTGGGCCCACAATCCCGACTACGCCGATGGCCTGGCCGGCTCGCTGAAGACCGGCCTGGCCGCTCTGCCGGACAGGCTCGACGCCGTGCTGGTCTGTTTGGGCGACATGCCGGCGCTGACCAAGGCTCATATCGAGCGAATCGTCGCCGGATTCGATCCGGCCGAAGGCCGCGCCATCTGCGTTCCGGTCTATCGCGGCAAACGGGGCAACCCGGTCCTTCTGGGCAGCGAGTTCTTCGCCGAACTGCGCGAAGTGAGCGGCGACAGCGGGGCGCGGGGCCTGATTACCCAGCATGACGAGCGGGTGTGCGAGGTGGCGATGCAGGACGACGCCATCCTCACCGATCTCGACACCGCCGAAGCCCTGGCCCGCTTCACCGAAGGGAAAGCCGGCGCGTAGGGCGGATCGCAGTTCTTAGTGGGGCCGGCGTCCCTGCTGGCCTCCGCCGCGGAGCGGCGGAAATGCCATCCTTCCGGCTCCGCCTGAACGCCGGCAGGGACGCCGGCGCCACTAACAACCATCTACTCCCCCGCCACCTGCTGGGACAACGGGACGCGGGCCAGGAGTTCGTTGATCATCTGCCGAAGCGCCGCCGGCTGAACCGGTTTGTGTAACAGGCCGTGCCCGCTGGCCTGGGCTTGGCGCAGGCGCTCGGGCGCCGTATCGCCGGTCAGGATGATAGCCGGCACGGCCCGCTTCAAACGGCTGCGGATGCGGCTGATGGCTTGGCCGCCGGTCGCCCCGTTCTGCAGGCGGTAATCGGCCAGGATCAGATCCGGAGGCTTGCCGATGTGTCCCAGCAGGCCGAGCGCCGCATCGCAGTCGAGGGCCGCGTACACCCGGTGTCCCCAGCTTTCCAGCAACAGCTTGGTGCTCTCCAGCACATCCGGCTCGTCCTCGACGACGACCACCGCCAGGTTGCTGCGGCCGATGCCGAGAGTGAGTTGACGGGGCTGGGCAATGGTCTCGGGATGACTGGCCAGGGGCACCGCAACCGAGAAGACCGAGCCCTTGTCCGGCTGCGAAGCCACCGTGACCCGATGCTTGAGCAGTTGCGCCGGGCGCTCGACGATGGCCAAGCCGAGTCCGAGCCCTTGACGCCGGTCCCGCCCCGGATTTCCCAACTGATGAAATTCCCGGAAGATCAGCTTGATCTGGCTGGTCGGAATGCCGATGCCGGTGTCCCACACCTCGATGCGCAGGCACCCGTCCTGTCGCCGGCAACCGAACAGGATGCGGCCCTTTCGGGTGTATCGCACCGCGTTGTTGAGGAGGTTGCGCAAGATGCGCTCGAGCAGGGCGGGGTCGCTCTTCACCATGGCGTGCGAGCCGACCAGGCGAAGCTCGAGTTGCGCTTCGGCCACCAGCGGCTCGAACTCGGAGGCCAGACGTTCCATGATCGGCCCGACGCTGAAGGTGCCGAGACAGGGCACCACCAGCCCGGCCTCCAGCTTGGAGACGTCGAGCAGGCCGTTGAGCAGGCCCTCCACCGCATTCACCGAATCTTCGATCCGCTTGATCAGGGCGACATCTTCGGCCGAATGATTGCGGTTCGACAGCACCGCGACGAACATCGACAAGGCCTGCAAGGGCTGCCGCAAATCATGGCTGGCGGCCGCCAGGAAACGGGTTTTCGCCGTGTTGGCCTGCTCGGCGGTCTCCTTGGCCCGATACAGTTCGTCCTGGACCTGCTGCTGGCTGGTATGGTCATGCATGAAGGCGAAGTAGAATTTCGGCCGGTTCGCCGCATCGCGGACCACACCGGCCCGTTGCCACAACGGAAAGACCCGGCCATCGGCGGCGCGCGCCTCGAGCACCCCCTCCCAGTTGTCGCCCCGCAGCAGGGCGGGCACCACCTCGCGCTGCACCACCAGTTGCGAGGTCTCGCTGTAATGGCGGCGATAGCCGACCCGCGCCGCCTCGGCCAGCTCTCGCCCGAACAGCTTGGCATGGGCCGAATTGATGTAGAACGGTTGGCCGTCCGGCGACAGGATGGCGATGGCTTCGGCCGAGGCCTCGACCACCGCCCGGAAGGTTGACAGGCCTGCCTCGGCGCGTTTTCTCTCCTCGATGTCCTCGATCATCACGATGGCGAAAGAGGCGACCCCGTCGTGTCGAACCACCGATGCCGTCAGCCGCCCCCACACCGAACGGCCCTGCCGATGCAGGTAGCGGGCTTCCTGCTGGTAATAGTCGATTTCGCCGTTCAGCAGGCGGCGCGCCAGCTTGACCTCGGTTTCCATATGCTCGTCGTTGAGCAGTTCGGCGTAGCGCATCCGTTCCAGCTCGTCCGGGGCATAGCCGAGCATATTGGCCAGGGCTTGGTTGGCCTGGATGATGTGCCCCCCCGGCTGGACCACGGCGATGCCGATTGCGGCGTGCTGGAAGACGGCGCGAAAACGTGCCTCGCTGTCGCGTACCGCCTGTTCGCGACGCTTCAGTTCGGTGATATCGGTGCGGGTGGTGACCGTCGCCCCGTCCTTCAGGCGCACATCCTTGATCAGGAACCAGCGCCCATCCGGCGAATGCCGCTCATGGGTGAGGCCCAGCCGGTGGCATTCGATCTGCTCCTCGACCGCCATTTCGAGGTCTTCCGGCGCCACGGTGGCGCGTTCCTCGGCCAATCGGACCAGCTCGGCGAAGGAAATACCTGGAACCGCCGCCTGGCCGACCGGCATCGACTTGCGGAAGCGCTCGTTGCATAGAACCAGGCGATCCTCGGGATCGAACACCGCCAAGCCGTGCGACAGATGCTCGATGGCGTCAAGCAGCCGGGCACGCGAACGCTCGCGCTCCTCGTCGTTGCGGACCCGCGGCGAGACGTCGAAACCGGCGCCGCGATAGCCGAGAAAGCGCCCCTCCAGATCGAACAGCGGTTTGCCCGACAGGCTGAGGAAGAGGCATCCGTCGTCCTGCTGGACTCTGACCCGAACGGCGCGAAATGGTTCGTGCCGCTGGGCCGCAGGCACTTGGCGCATCCACTCGCCGGGCTCGCCCATCAGTTGGCGGGCGCTATTGATCTGCGGTGACCGGACCGACGTCGTCGGTCCGAGAACCTCCGAAACGAAGGTGATCTCACCCTGCGCATTGCACTCCCAGATCCAGTCGGCGAATGCCTCGACGACGTCGCGCAAGCGCTGCTCGCCTTGGCGCAATTCCCGTTCGCGGCGGATCGGCTCGTCGATGGGGCGGACCGTCATCACCAACAGATTGCCGGTTCCCCGACGCCATTGGCGGACAAAACGGCCGCCATCGAAATTGTCGAGGCGCACCACCACCTCGTCGAACGACTGGCCGCGCTGCAAGCCCTCGGCAAACTCGGGCAGGAGCTCCTGCCACCGGCGGTTCCACAGGGCCAAGCAATCGCCCTCGCCGAAAACCAGCACGCCATCCGCCAGGCTGTCGAAGGCGGCCGCCAATAGATCTTGCTCTTGCACTGTCGGTTGCGCCTTGCCCAAGATGGTCATGCCTTCCGTCTCATCGACCCGATACCGGAGTTCGCGTCGCTCCCTCAGCGTAGAAACCACCCTGCCGGGGGTGCAATATCTCTTGGGGCCAGCCTAGTCATATGTCTGTATGACTCGGCCGCGACTTATCTAACGCCGAGCCCGGTTCCGCCGATGATCCCGCGAGGAAAAAGCGCGTACCCATGCCGCCCGATTGGTTGCTCCAGTTTCCTCTTCTCGCCGCCCTCGACCAGACCTCGCTCGGGTTGTTGGTCGACTCGTCACGCTTGATCACGGTCCCGGCCGGACGCGTGGTGTTCGAAGACAGCAGTCCGCCGACCCATTACACGCTGGTGATCGACGGCGTACTGCGAGTGCAAAAGATGGCGGAGTCGGGTCGCGAGATCGTCCTCTACCGGGTCGAGGCCGGCCAATCCTGCGTGCTGAACACTTCCGGCCTGATGAGCGGTGGCAGCTACGGCGCCCAGGCCATGACGGAGACCGAGGTCCAGGCGGTGCAGTTGCCGGCGGCCAGCTTTCACGCCCTGCTGGCCCGCTCCGAGCCGTTCCGACAGTTCGTCTTCAGCGCCTATTCGGCGCGTCTCGCCGATCTGCTTTGCCTGATCGAGGAAGTGGCCTTCGGCCGCATCGACATGCGCCTGGCCCAATGCCTCCTGGACCATGCGACCGCCGAAAACGCCGTGTTGGCGACGCATCAGGAATTGGCCGTCGAATTGGGCACCGCCCGCGAGGTGGTCAGCCGGCAACTCAAGGACTTCGAGCGTCGGGGCTGGTTGGCGCTGTTCCGCGGACGGGTCGAACTGATCCGGTCGGATGCCCTGCAGCGACTGACCGCGGGACTGTGACTAGGTTACCGAGGCCGCCCGGCCGTCTGTGTTTTCCTGATCGAAGGATCACCCCGCCAACCACAGGAAAACACCATGACCAAGAACATCGGCATGATCGATCGCGCGCTACGCGCCCTCATCGGCATCGGCCTGATCGCCTGGGCTCTTTTGGGCGGACCGGTCTGGGCCTGGATCGGCGTGGTGCCGCTGGCCACCGCCGCCATCAGCTTCTGCCCCGCCTATACCCTGCTCGGCATCCGCACCTGCCCGACCACCAAGGGATAGAGCCGGCAGTGGCCTGTGAAAAATTCAGTGGGGCCGGCGTCTCTGCCGGCCTCCGCCGCGGAGCGGCGGAAAAGCTAGCCTTCCGGCTCCGCCGGAACGCCGGCACGGAGGCCGGCGCCACTGTATTTTTCACAGGCGCCTGAGGGACTATGCAAGATTCATCAGCGACAAATTGCCACCGGCTGCCGCGGTGTTGACCGAGATGCTGCGCTCCACCGCGAAGCGCTGCAGGTAATGCGGCCCCCCGGCTTTGGGGCCGGTGCCCGAGCGGCCCTCGCCGCCGAACGGCTGGGTGCCGACCACGGCGCCGATCATGGGGATGTCCCGGTCGATGTTGAAATTGGAGGGCAGGCGTTGCTCACCTTGAGCCTGTAGGCTCGGGGTGTCGAATCCGCAAAGGAGAGCAACGCCATGAAGAAATCTACCACATTGGCCGCCGTCGTTCCGGCGACA
>CAIOJO010000410.1 GCA_903858635.1 uncultured Telmatospirillum sp.
GCGCCGGTGTTCGACATCAAGAAGGCGGCCGGCGAAACCGACATGCTGATCCGCAACAACAAGCTGGGCGAAGATCTGGCCAAGGCGCTGGGCGACAAGTCGGTCGCCCTGATGCGGGGCCATGGCTCGGTCGCCGTCGGCGACTCGATTCCGCAGGTGGTGTTCCGCGCCGTCTACACCGAGATCAACGCCCGGCTGGAAGCCGACGCGATGAAGCTGGGGCCGGTGACCTTCCTTGACCCCGACGAAACGCGCGAGGCCGCCAAGACCACCGCCGGCCTGATCGGGCGCCCCTGGGAAATGTGGAAGCAAAAGGTGGAAAGCCAGCACTGACGGGGGGGCGGCAGCCGCCATCAGGCCCTGCCCCGCCGGGGCGGAGCAGGGCCTTTCCATCGGCGGCGAAATGTGGTGAGTTGTCTGTCTCATTCGCGCCGCGCGCGCCCTGCCCACTATCCGGAAGAAGTGCAGAATGCTGTCGAGCCGTTTCGTCGTGCATATCGGTTGGGGAGACTGCGATCCCCAAGGCATCGTCTACAATCCCAACTATTTCGACTGGTTCGACCGGTCGGTTCATGCCTTGCTGGGCAAGTCGGGCTTCACCATCCGCAAGATTCTGCGCGACTTCGGCATCGATGGGTTGCCGCTGGTGGAAACCAAGGTGAAGTTCCATTCGCCTTGCTTCTATGACGACGAGATCGTCGTGGTGACCGAGGTGGTCAAGCTGCATCGCTGCGCCTTCGACCTGCACCACCGCATCCTGAACGGCGAGAAGCTGGCGGTCGAAGCCTTCGAAACGCGGGTCTGCACCGCCTTCGATCCGGAAGCCGGGCGGGTCAAGGCGCATCCCTTGCCCGAGATCTTTGCGACGCGCTTGGCCGCCGACGATTAGACTCACCCTTTGCGGCGCAACCGTTTGGCATTGGCCTTGGCTGGGCCGCACCAGGGGGCCAACAGGCGGGCCGGCGAGGCCCGGCCGCCGCCCAAGGCCAGGGCGAGGCCGGTGCGCTGGGCGGCCTGCAATTTCTCGGTCACCATCTTGCGGTATTCGGCGGGTGAGCAACGGCCTTCGGCCATCAATTGACTGCGCCGGGCGATGGTTTCCCACGAGGCCATGCCGAGTTCGGCCAGCATGAGGGGCAGGGCGAAGGTGCGGCGTCGATGTTTTCTCATGCCGGGCAGATGGGCTGCGGCGGCGGTTGCGGCAAGGCTGCCCGACCGAATGCGCGGCCCCCGGCTCAGCCCTCGCTGGATTCCTCGGGCTGCCGGTGGCGCTGGATCAGGCGGAACTGGGCCAGCATGAAGCCGAAGGTGAGGACCAGGCTGCCCGGCACCTTCCACAGCACCCACAGATCGGTCGATACGGCGCGGCGGACCACCTCATTGGTCGCCGCCATGACCAGGAAGAATGCCACGAAGCGTTGCGACAGCCGCCGCCAGCCGGTGTCGTCGAGGGGCAAGGAAGCGCCGATCACCGCCTTCAGCACCGGCCGGCCGGTGGCCAGGCCGCCGGCCACCACGGCGGCGAACAGGCCGTAGAGGATGGTCGGTTTGAGCTTGATGAAGGTGTCGTCGTTGAGCCACAGGGTCAGCCCGCCAAACACGCCCACCAGCGTGGCGGTGATCAGCGCCACCAGCGGCAAGCGGCGGGCCACCAGCAGCGACAGGACCAGCGCCACCAGCGTCGCCGCCATCAGGGCGGCGGTGGCGACCAGCAGGCCCTTGGTCTCGTAGGCCAGCAGGAACACCGCCAGCGGGCCGAAATCGACCGTGGGTTTGAGCCAGGAAGGGGCTTGTCGCATCACTCCACCGTCACGCTTTTGGCCAGGTTGCGGGGCTGGTCGACGTCGGTGCCCTTGGCCACCGCCACATGATAGGCCAGCAGTTGCACCGGAATGGCGTAGAGGATCGGCGCCACGAAGGGGTCGACCTCCGGCAGTTCGACGGTAACAGCCTTGTTGCCCAGCCGTTCCATACCGCGGCGGTCCGAGATGAAGATCACCCGCCCGCCGCGCGCCACCACTTCCTGCACGTTCGAAGCGGTCTTTTCGAACAGCTCGTCCGACGGGGCCAGCACGATCACCGGCACCCGCTCGTCGATCAGGGCGATGGGGCCGTGCTTCATCTCGCCGGCGGCATAGCCTTCGGCATGGATATAGCTGATTTCCTTCAGCTTCAATGCCCCTTCCAGGGCGATCGGATAGCTGGTGCCGCGGCCCAGGTAGAGCACGTCGCGGGCCGGTGCGATGTCCTCGGCGATGGCTTTCAGCTTCTCGTCATTGGCCAGTACCTCGGCGACGCGGGACGGCACCTCGACCAGGGCCGAGGACAGGCGCGCCTCCACCGCATGGTCGATGGTGCCGCGGCAGCGGGCCAGGACCAGGGCCAGGCAGGCCAGCACGGTCAGCTGGGTGGTGAAGGCCTTGGTCGAGGCGACGCCGATTTCCGGTCCGGCCACCGTGTTGAGCACCGCCTCGGATTCGCGGGCGATGGTCGATTCCGCCACATTGACCAGCGACAGCACATGCTGCCCATGCTGCTTGCAGTAGCGCAGCGCGGCCAGGGTGTCGGCCGTCTCGCCCGACTGCGAGATGAACAGGGCCAGACCGCCCTTGCTCAAGGCCGGGCTGCGGTAGCGGAACTCCGAGGCGATGTCGACCTCGACCGGGATCCGGGCCAGCTGCTCGATCCAGTATTTGGCCACCATGCCGGCATAGTACGAGGTGCCGCAGGCGATGATGGTGACCCGCTCGATCCCTTCGAGGGGGAAAGGGATGGCCGGCAGGGTGATGGTGCGGTTGGTCGGATTGAGCATGGTGTTCAGCGTGTCGCCGATCACCTGCGGCTGCTCGTGGATCTCCTTGTGCATGAAATGGCGGTGTTCGCCCTTGCCGATCAGGGCGCCGGACAGGGCGGTCTGCCGAATCTCGCGTTCGACCAGGCGGCCTTCGCTGTCGCGGATGGTCACCCCGTCGGGCCGCAGCACCGCCCAGTCGCCATCGGCCAGATAGGTGATCTTCTGGGTCAGCGGGGCCAGCGCCAAGGCGTCCGAGCCGAGATACATCTCGCCGTCGCCATAGCCGATGGCCAGCGGGCTGCCGCGCCGCGCCGCGATCATCATGTCGTGGTGGCCGGCAAAGATGATGCCCAGGGCGAAGGCCCCTTCGAGCCGGTTCAACGCCTTCACGGTGGCCAGTTCGGGCGGTTCCCCGGCGGCCAGGTAATGGCTGATCAGTTGGACCACCGCCTCGGTGTCGGTGTCGCTTTCGAAGACATGCCCGGCGGCGGTCAGTTCGGCCCGCAGGCTGAGGAAGTTCTCGATGATGCCGTTATGCACCACCGCCGCATAGGTCGTGGCATGCGGATGGGCATTGACCTCGTTGGGCACGCCATGGGTCGCCCAGCGGGTGTGGCCGATGCCGATGGTCCCGCCCATCGGCCGCTCGCCGAGAAGTCTTTCGAGATTGGCCAGCTTGCCCTGGGCCCGGCGGCGTTCGATCCGCCCATTGACCAGGGTGGCCACCCCGGCCGAGTCGTAGCCGCGATACTCCAGGCGCCGCAGCCCCTCGACCAGCAGGGGAGCGACCTCGGCTTTGCCGATGATCCCGACGATCCCGCACATGGGTGGGCTACTCCTTCTTCCTGGCGGCCTTCTCGGCCGACCGGCGGGCCCGGAAGCGGGCCGCCCAGCCGGGCCGTTCGGTCTGCCGATTGCGTTCGAAGGCCAGGGCATCGGCCGCCACATCCTGGGTGATCACCGAACCGGCGCCGATGATCGCCCCGTCGCCGATCTTGACCGGGGCCACCAAGGCCGAGTTGGAGCCGATGAAGGCGCCGGCGCCGATGTCGGTGAAGTCCTTGGTGAAACCGTCGTAGTTGCAGGTGATGGTGCCGGCCCCGACATTGGCGCCGGCCCCGACCCGGGCATCGCCGACATAGGTCAGGTGGTTGATCTTGGCCCCGGCCTCGACCGTGGCCTGCTTGATCTCGACGAAATTGCCGATATGCACCGCCTCGCCGATATTGGCGCCGGGGCGCAGGCGGGCAAAGGGACCGATTTCCGCCCGATCGGCGATGCAGACGCCGACCAGATGGCAGAACGAGCGGATTTCGACGCCGTCGCCGACGGTGACGCCGGGCCCGAAGAACACCTGCGGGGCAATGGTCACGTCGCGGCCCAGCCGGGTGTCCCAGCACAGGGTGACGGTGGACGGATCGATCAGGGTGGCGCCGTTGGCCATGGCGGCGGCGCGCAGGCGGTTCTGCACCACCCGTTCGGCCTCGGCCAGCTCGGCCCGGGAATTGACGCCCAGCAATTCGTTCACCTCGCCTTCGACATAGCCGCAGGCGCCGCCGTCGGCGCGGGCCAGGGCCACGATATCGGTGAGATAGTACTCCCCTTTGGCGTTCCTATTATCCACACGGTCGATTAGGCCGAACAGACGGGCCCCGTCGATCGCCATCACTCCGGAATTGCATAGGGGGATGGCCCGTTGCTCGGCCGTCGCGTCCTTGTATTCGACGATCGCCCGCAGCCCGTCGGCCCCCACCACCAGGCGGCCGTATTCGCCCGCCAGTTCGGGGCGGAAGCCCAGCACCACCACGGCCGGTCGTGCCGGCTGGCGGCATTGGGCGAGCATCGCGTCGAGGCAGGGCCGGGTGATCAGCGGCGTATCGCCGTACAGCACCAAAACGGTGCCGTCGAATCCGGCCAGCCCGTCCCGTGCCTGGCGCACCGCATGGGCGGTGCCCAGCCGCTCGTCCTGAACCACGGTCGAATGCGGTGCCACCGCATGGGCCACCTGATCCATGCCCGGCCCGACCACCACCACGACCCGCTCCGGCGCCAGGCCGGCCACGGTATCCAGCAAATGGTTGACCATCGGGCGCCCGGCCAGCGGGTGCATGACCTTGGGCAGCCCGGACTTCATGCGCGTACCAAGGCCGGCGGCGAGCACGATGACGGCGATCTTTTGGTCAGTCATGCGATCTCGGGATGTGGGCGGGGATTGCGGAAGGTGCCACAAAGCAGCAGGCGAGGCCAATTCAATCTTTGTTGCTGTGTGTTGCGTCCAGGCCCCCTCGACGGTTGGCTGGTGGTACGCCTGTTCGATGGTAAGATGGGGGAACTTTCGGCGAGGTGAGTTCTTTGGCACTGACCGACAACATCCCGGTTGTTCTACCCGATGTGACGATGACCGTGCGCGCCCTGCTGGTGGGCGAGCGGATCGACACCAAGAATCTCGAGCAGGGCTCCGTCCTTGCTGTATCTCCCCTGACCATCCGGGCCGGGCGGCAAGGCCGCGCCGTGCTGTTCCGCTACGGCGTGGTGGTCCTGTTCGATGTCGATCCGATGGAGGAGCACAGCTTCCTCGCTTCGCTGGAGCGCCTGGTGACCGAGCGGATGGATCCGCCCGAAGCCCAGGAGGCGCGCCTCTACCTGCAGCCCGACGGCGAAGACCGGGTCGAGACGACCGGCGCCGTGGTCCTTTCCGAACCCAATCCGGAGCGGCTGCAACTGGTGGCCGACATTCTTGGCAAGGACGCCGTCCTCGACCATTACGAACATCGGGTGGCGGCGGTGTTCGACCGCATCGAGCCGCTGGCCGCCAACCTGCAGCGGCGGGGCGATTTCGGTACCGAGGGCAAGGAACTGCTGCAGCAGATCGGCGGCGTGCTGCTGACCCAGCAACGCATGGTGGGGCGCGTCGAGGTGCTGGAGAAACCCGATGTGCTGTGGGAACGCCCCGAGTTGGAGCGCTTTTACCTGCGCCTCGAAGACGAGTACGAACTGCGGGAACGCAGCCGCATCCTCGACCGCAAGCTGGACCTGATCGCCCGGACCAGCGGCACCCTGCTGGAGCTGACCCAGGACCGCCGCACCATGCGGGTGGAATGGTACATCGTCATCCTGATCGTCATCGAGATCCTGCTGTCGCTGATCGACCTCGGACTGCGCCTGCGCGGATAGATCGCCAATTTGTGCGTCATCCCGGCGCAGGGATGGAACTCCGGGCCGGTGCCGAGACTGACCGGTGCCGAGACTTGACAGTGGTCGGCCATCCCCTTATAAACCGCCCTTCCTGTGGGATTGGGCGCTTAGCTCAGCGGGAGAGCACATCCTTCACACGGATGGGGTCACAGGTTCAATCCCTGTAGCGCCCACCATCTCTCAGGCCAGATAAATCAAGATGTTGCGAGACAGGCCGGACCAAGCGTCCGGCCTTTCGTTTTTCGTTGGCCCGAAGATCGCCTCTGAGGGGCATCGTTTTCGGCAAAGTGTTTTTCTGGCGTCGATGCGCCCTGCGGAGTTATTCTGAGCCCGCTCTGGCCCGTGCACCGGCCGGCATCTGATTGGGTCGATGGTTCGGATGTCGGAGTTTGTGGGGGCTGATCACCCAAGTCAGTCGTCGCGGGCGTGGAGCCGCGGTTCCAGCGCTCACTCTTTCCGGAGGTCCTCGCTCTGGCCCAGCGCATCGCCATCGTCGGAAGTCGAGCCTATCCTGAGCCCTCGGCCGTTCAGCGGTTCGTGTCAGAGCTCCCGGCCGGTACGGTCGTCGTGTCTGGCGGGGCCAGCGGCGTGGACACCTGGGCGGAGGAGGCGGCGTATGATAGGGACCTCCAGACGGTCGTCTTTCCCGCCGATTGGGAACGCCATGGCCGGGCCGCGGGGCCGATCCGAAACGCGCAGGTCGTCGACTTCGCCGACGAGGTCGTTGCCTTCTGGGATGGCGCCAGCCGTGGCACGTTGAACACTGTCGTCCAGGCCGTGCGCAAGGGGAATATCGTTCGTGTCATCGGTCCAGATGGCCGGGACATACCGCTGGATGAAGTGGTCGCCGCGGCGGAACGGCTGGGTGTGGTCGCCGCTGTCAATACCACCGATGTGAGGCCTTCACCTCCGACATCATGTGAGATGTGCGGCCAGAGCGATTGAAACCCTTCCGGATGGCCCGCGGTCTCGCTGGCAGGGCATCGGAGATCTTATGTGTTCGGCTCGTTCCTGCACCGGCAGTTCGGACCGGGGCACCGTATTAGGCCGTGCAGCCGCACGCATTGGTGGCAATGCCGCCACCTCACCGATCGCATGGACATCTGCCATATGCTGCGGAATATCGCTGGCTGGCCGGGCAGAGAGCGCTCATGATTGATTCAATCAAAACGCTATCCCAAGGTTTTCGGTTTCCAACCAATCGTGCTGACCGGGACCCTTTCGAGCGCCCCCTGTCCTCGCTCCGAAGTATGTCGTGCGAAAGGAACCCGCATGCGCAATCTCGTCCAGCCGCCGCTCTCGGTCCGCTGCGCCTTCTGTGACGGCGAGCTACGGTTCAAACAAACCGCCGCCGACGGGCCGTTCCCCGAAATGGATGTCGAGATATTCATCTGCTCGGCGTGTGGCCGTGAGAAGTCGTACAGAATGGGTCACTACCGCTATGCCGCCCACACCGCGAGCAATATGCCGCCCACCAAGATGAGGCATTAGCCGGGGTCGGGACGGCAACCGAACAGACTGTCGACAGCGACAGGCGCGCCGTCAGCGGCAGTCCGGACCGAGGTCTTCGGGGCACTTGTGCTGCAGTGCAACACGCGCCTTGCATCCGGCAACTAAAGGGCGTACAACATCCTTATGTTGCAGCGCAGCAATCGGGCCCCGATCGCGTTGCCTGCCCAGGAGCACACATCATCATGACGCCCCCCACTGTCGAGCAGTTCGCCGTTATCGCCAAAGCCAATGTGGAAAAGCTCGCCGGCTTCTCCGCCGACAACACCGAAGCCCTGACCAAGAGCGGCAACGCCGCCATGGCCGGCTTCACGGCGTTGGCCAAGGCTTACCAGGATCTGACCAGCCGCAATTTCGCCAAGCTCACGGCGTCCGTGCAGGCGCTGTCCTCGGTCAAGACCCCGCAGGAGTTCTTCGAAGTTCAGCAGAAGCTGGCTAAGGAAAGCTTCCAGGCCGCAGTCAGCGACAGCCGCGCCATCGCCGAATTGACCACCTCGGTCTTCACTGCCGCTTTCGAGCCAATGCAGAAGCAAGTCACGGCCCTGCAGAATATCGCAAAGAAGGCCGCCTGATCGTCTCAGGTTAGACTGAACGGAAGGCCGCTCTCCGGAAACGGAGGGCGGCCTTTTCGCTTGTGCGCCCAGCATGGGCGCACTCTTGGGGGTGCAAGTCCCGCCGTAAGCTGGTCACGGCGAATGAAGTGAAGCGCAACTGCCCCACCTATTTCGGTCTGATGATGGCGCCAATTTTTCGCTGTTGATCGCAGCAGGTCTGGCCCTTGTTGTTCTCTCGTCGTTCGATCACGACAGGCGGAGAAGGCTGGCGACGGAAATATCCTCGTCAACGTCCGGCCAGTGGATGCCTTGGCCGCGCCCAATCAGGCGCCAGTGTCCGCGCTGCTCGGGGGTGGCATCGCGCAACCGTGGGAACCATTCCAGGGGCGCCGCCAGTTCACGGCCATCCGCCAGCGTCACCCGCAGCAAGGTCTCCTCGGCCCGAACATCGACGGCCGTAGGGTCGAGCTTAATCGCCAAAGTGGGCATGCCCTGCCTCCAGGAAGCTGCTGCGGTTCTCGATCACCAGCATACGCAGGCGGTTGAGTTCATGGGAGCGGAAACCGTGGGATTCCGCCAGTTCCACAGGGGACAGCCAATATTTGGCAACGTCGTCTCCCCGTTCAACATGGACGTGTGGCGGCTCGTTGCCCTCAAGGCTATAGAAGAAAAATCGGCAGTTCCCGGCAAGCAGGATGGTCGGCATGGCACTGCCCCAAATGCGTCGCCGGATCTTCGGCCCGAAGGAAGAATATAAAGCTTTCGCTGTTCGCTGTCGTTCGCCCCAATCCAGCGCAGGTGACTGGGGGGGTACATGGGGACAAGCGGCAGTTACGGCGCCGCAGCTTCAGTCGATAATAGCCAGACCTAGGCTCCACCAAATCCCTTAGAAGGCCCGGTCATCGTGACCGGGCCTTCTGGTTGGTGCGCGGTCCACCGCACCGCCAGTCGGAAGTGACAGGACTTCACTCCCTCCGGATCACCCGAGCCTCACCTCGATCCGGTGGGTGAGACCATCATCCAATAAGGGCAGGCCCATCGCCGAGACCTCGGTCCCGTCGCATTGGGCGGACAGAACTCCCTTGGCCACCCCATCGGGATTCTCGACCCGGATCTCGTATCGTGCCGAGCGGTGTCGGAGCGTCATCTCGAAGCGCGGCCAGCCCTTCGGAATGCAAGGGTCGAGGCGCAGGACGTCACCATGCATGGTGAGCCCCAGAATGCTCTCGATGCCGGCCCGCTGCATCCAGCCAGCCGAGCCGGAGTACCAGGTCCAGCCGCCGCGCCCGACATGGGGCGCCTTGGCATAAAGGTCGGCGGCGGCGACATAGGGTTCGACCTTGTAGTGGTAGACGTCGGCCCGCGTCAGGGCGTGGTTGACCGGGTTGAGCAGCGAGAACAGGCCGGCCGCTTTGTCGCCCTCGCCCTGTGCCGCCAAGGCCATCACCGACCACAGGGCGGCATGCGTGTATTGGCCGCCGTTCTCACGGATACCGGGTGGGTAGCCTTTGATGTAGCCGGGGTCGAGCGGCGTCTTGTCGAATGGCGGCGCAAAGAGCAGCGCCAGCTTATCCTCGTGGCGGATCAGTTGCCGCTCGACCGCCGCCATGGCGCGGCCGGCGCGCTCGGGATCGGCGGCGCCCGAGAGCACTGCCCAGGACTGGGCGATCGAGTCGATCCGACATTCCAGGCTGCTCGCCGAGCCGAGCGGTGTGCCGTCGTCGAACCAGCCGCGCCGGTACCAATCGCCGTCCCAAGCCTCACGCTCCAGCGAGACCTGCAGAGCAGCGGCGTGGGCCCGCCAGAGGGCGGCGCGAACCGGTTGCTGGCGGGCCTCGGCCAGTGGGGCGAAGGCGGTCAGGGTGGCGTAGAGGAGCCAGCCCAGCCACACGCTTTCGCCTTGTCCCCCTGCGCCGACGCGATTCATCCCGTCGTTCCAATCGCCGGTGCCGATCAGTGGCGCCCCGTGGCTGCCGAGTGCCAGGCTGTCGTCGAGGGCGCGGGCGCAATGCTCGAACAGAGGGGCGGTCTGGTCGGAGGCGGTCGGCTGGAAGTAGCAGTCGTGCTGGTCCGCCTCCAACCTCTGGCCCTCGAGGAACGGCACCGCCTGGTCGAGCACCGCGCCATCGCCGGCCGTGTCGACATACTGCGCGACGGCGTAGGCCAGCCATACCCGGTCGTCGGAGATCCGGGTCCGCACGCCTTGGCCGGAATGCGGCAGCCACCAATGCTGGACGTCGCCCTCGACGAACTGTCGCGCCGCCGCCCGCAGCAGGTGCTCGCGGGTCATTTCCGGGCAGGCGGCGGCCAGCGCCATCCCGTCCTGCAACTGGTCGCGAAAGCCGTAGGCGCCGCTTGCCTGATAAAAGGCGGAACGGGCCCAAAGCCGGCAGGCCACCGTCTGGTAAAGCAGCCATCCGTTCAGCATGATGTCCATCGGGCGATCGGGGGTCTTCACCTGGACGGCGCCCAGAAGGTCATCCCAATATTGCCCGACCTTGGCGCGCACGGCCTGCAGATCGGCCTTGCGGTAGCCTGCGACCAAGGCACTCGCCTGTTCGGCGTTCGCCGCTTCGCCAAGGAAGAAGACGATCTCGACGACGCCGTTGGCCGGCAGTTCGAGCGTGGTCCTGAGGGCGCCGCAGGGATCGAGACCGGCGCCGACCTTGTCGGACAGCGGCGCCGCGTCAGCCATTGCCGCCGGGCAGGCGAGCGTTCCGTTGCGGCCGATGAATTCGCGCCGATCGCCGGTCCAGTCGGTCTGCTGCCCACGGCAATCGAGAAAGGCGACCCGTGCCCCGAATGCCGGGTTCCACGGATTGCGGGCGAACATGGCGCCGGTGCTCGGATCGATCTCGGTCGTCACGAATGGCGCCGAAGCCGCCCGTGACGGACCCAGCACCCACTCCACATAAGCGGTCACCGAAAGATGCCGTGTGCGGCCCGATCTGTTGCGCAGGGTCAAACGCGAGATCTTGATCGGGTCGTCGAGCGCCACGTATTGGAGAAGATCGACCCCGATCCCATGCGCCGAATGCTCGAACCGGCTGTATCCCCGGCCATGGCGTGCCACATAGGTGGCCGCCTCGTCGCGGATCGGCAGGGCGGTCGGGCTCCACAGATCGCCGGTCTCGGCATCGCGCAGATAGAAGGCCTCGCCCGGGCGATCGGTGACGGGGTCGTTCGACCACGGGGTGAGCTGGTTCTCGCGGCTATTGACCGACCAGGTGTAGCCGCTCCCTTCGGTCGCCACCTGGAAGCCGAACACCGGGTTGGCAATGACGTTGATCCACGGGGCCGGGGTCGATTGGCCGGGGCCGAGCACCGTCACATACTCGCGACCGCCATCGGCGAATCCGCCAAGTCCGTTGAAGAACTCGAGATCGGGCACCGGCAGCGGCAGCTGCGGCGGTGGTCCGGACGACCGTTTGCCGGCGGGCCGCGCCGAAATCTTGACCTCCGGCGCGCGATCGAGCTGATCGGAGAGACGTCCGCGTTGGCCGACCAAGACGATTCGCGCCACCGAGGAGAGCAGGGCGCGCGTCTCGGGCGATAGCAGATCGGCCCGCAGGATGAAGACCCGTCCCGACGGTCCTTCGACATGGACTTGCGGTCGCGACTGGCTCGAGCGGACCAGGGTTTCGAGGGCGCTCTGAAGATCCTGGACGTAGGAGGAAGCCCGTTCGTTGACGATGACCACATCGACGGCAAACTGCTTCATGCGCCAATACTCATGGGCCTGCAGCAGCTGACGGGCGATTTCGAGGTCTTCCATTTCGGCGACGCGTAGGAGGACGATCGGCCGATCGCCGGAAATGCCCTGTGGCCACAGGCCCGGCTGGCCGCCGCCGCCGCGCCGGATCATGTCGGAGGACGGGCGCAAGGTCGGGGCGGCGTAAAGCAGGTGTCCCGCCAGGCGCTGAAACAGGTTCGCTTCGCCCGGATCGATACCGAGGTGCCGGAGCTGCACCTGGGCCTGGGTCCAGGCAAGCGTGGTCACCCGTTCGAAAGCCGTGACGTCGCGATGCTTGTCGGCGAGATCGAGCACGGCCTCGCGGCTCGCCGCGACCATCGTCCAGAAAGCGATGCGCACGGTGGTGCCGGGTGGGATGCGCAAGCGGCGGCGCAGAGCGAAGACCGGGTCGAGCACGGTCCCCACCGTGTTCGACAGAGGCCGGCCGTCGAGCACCGCGATCGGCGTTCGAACGCCAGAGCCACGGCCGAGGAAACGGGCCCGGTCGGTCTCGACCTGCAGCTTCCCGACCGTCTCGCCCTCGACGACGGCGAGATGGGCGGCCCAGATCTCCGGCTCGTCGGGCCCGCGCCGTCGCCGCGTTGCCAAGACGACCCCAAGTTCGGCGAGATACTCGGTCTCGACGAACAGCTTGGAAAAGGCCGGATGGGCGATGTCGGCAGCCTGCGGCGCCAGTGCCAGTTCGGCATAGGAGGTGACCTCGATCTCGCGCATCCGGTGCCCGGAATTCGAGAGTGAAACGCGGCGCACCTCGGCTGCGTATTCTCCCGAGACGAGCACGTCCAAGCTGGTCGTCAGGGTCCCATCGCGCCGGGTGAATTCGGCGCGGTCCTCTTTGAAGATGACCTCGTAAGCGTCGGGATTGGTCCCGCAGGGCTGGAAACCCGCCGACCATACGCCGCCGCCGACGACGTCTCGCAGGAAGATGTAAGATCCCCAGTCGTCACAGGTGGCATCCTCGCGCCACCGCGTCACCGAAAGATCCCGCCAGCGGCTGTAGCCCGATCCGGCGGCCGTCAACATCACCGCGTACTGCCCGTTCGACAGCAGGTGGGTGGCCGGTGTCGCGCCCAGCGCGGTGCTCAGCCGCCGGCCGCCGAGCGGCTCGATTCCCAGGAACTTGGTGGCCGGCTTGGCCTCGACGCTCAAAGGACGGGCCACCGCGACATCGCGCGGCGTGCGTTCCTGGAGCAGCAACTCGGTCGCCTGGACGATCGGCTCGGCATGGAACCTGGTCCGCATCACGCCGTCCAGCAGCGCATCGGCAATGGCGACGATGGTCATGCCCTGGTGATGCGCCATATAGGCGCAGACGATCGCCACGCCTTTGCCGTCCGGCACCCGGCCGGCGGTGTAGTCGAGGGCTTCGTAAAAGCCGTAGCGGCCACGCGCGCCGACAGCGGCAAGCCGCTCGAAGTTTCGTGCCGCCGCCGGCGGGTCGACCATGGTGGCCAGCGCCGTCGCATAGGGGGCGACCACGGTGTTGTCGCCCAGTCCGCGCTTCAGCCCGAGGCCGGGGACGCCGAAGTTGGAATACTGGTAGGTGAACTCCAGGTCGCGGACATTGTAGGCCGATTCCGAAACGCCCCATGGGACGCCGCGCGATGCCCCATATTCCCTCTGGCGCCGCACGATCAACCGACTGGTCTGCTCGATGAGGCTGCCGGCCGGCGCGCGCATGACGAGCGACGGCATCAGATATTCGAACATCGACCCGGACCAGGAGATCAGGGCGGCGCCATGGGCGACCGGCGTGACGGTGCGGCCCAGGCGGAACCAGTGGCGAGCCGGCACGTCGCCCTTGGCGATCGCCATGAAGCTGGCCAGCCGCGCCTCGGAGGCGAGCAGGTCGTAGCAACTGGGGTCGAGCCTGTCTTCGCCCACCACATAGCCGATCGACAGCAGCTTGCGCTCACTGTCGAGCAGGAAGCCGAACTCCATCCCGAGCGCTGTGGTCCGGGCATTGTCTTCGAGGACTGCGAGGCGCGCATCCAAGGCGATCGCCGCCTCCTCCGACGGATCGAGATCCCGTCGGTGGCTCTCGATGGTGCGCCGGGTCGCCTCCGCCCAGAACAGCATGTCGGCGCCGCGCTCGTCACCCCATTCGCTGGCCAGGGCCCGCGCGATATCGGCCAGGGTCGCGGCCTGTGCGGCCAGTTCCGAGAACCGTTGGTTGCCGGCTTCGCCGTCGACGGCGGCCCGTTCGATGCCGGCCCCCAGCGCGGCCAGCGCATGTTTGAGTTGCGGCCAGGTTACCGTCTGCGTGCGGCGGCCGTCATCCAGCCGCCCGGCCTCCTCACGGACCAGGTCGAGGGCGTCGGCGATGCCGGCCAGACGTCCTGCATTGGTGAGGGGCGTGCAACGCCATTCGCGAAACGCATTGGCCAGTGCAATCAGGTGGCCGGCCAGATTGCCGCTATCGACCGAGGAGATGTAAGGCGGATCCAGCGGTCGCAGATCCTGGGTGTCGTACCAGTTGTAGAAATGGCCGCGGCAGCGGGCGAGGCCCTCCATGGTTGCCAGCGTCGCCTCGAGCCGCTCGACGGCTTCGACCGCCCCCATCCATCCGAAGTCGCGGGCGGTCGCCGTCGACAGGAGATAGAGGCCGATATTGGTCGGCGAGGTGCGATGGGCCAATACCGGCCGCGGAGTCTCCTGGAAATTGTCCGGCGGCAGCATGTGATCGGCCGCGGTGACGAAGGTCTCGAAGAAGCGCCAGGTCCGGCGCGCCGTCAGACGCAGGGCCCGCGCGTCGCTGTCCGTCACCGCAATCCGGCCGGCGATACGGGGCGGCAGGCTGACCCAGCGGGCGATGGCCGGCGACGCGATCCACAGCGCTGCGCCTGCCGCCGCCAAGGGCCATGTGCCATGCCCGGAAACCCGGGCGACGATCAGCGCCAGCCCGCCGATGACCGGCGCGCCGGCCATCCGACGATAGAATCCGAACAGCCCGAGCCGGGCACCGACCGTCGCCTGCGCCGCGGTGACCCATTCGAGCAGATGCCGGCGGCTGACGAACAGCCGGAACAGGGTCCGGCCAATGGCGTCGCTCATCAGGCAAGCCTGGTGAGCCAGGAAAGCAACCCCCAACACCGACAGGGTCAGCGCCAGGCGGAAGTCGCCGCCCAGCGCGCGTAAATGGCTCTCCGGGGTAATCCCGCCCCGGCGCGGCACGATCGCGCCAATCACCGGAATGAGGGTCGGCAGCATGATGGTCGCCAGCAAAAAAATGGTCCAGGCCAATGCCGCATCGAATGGCAAGGCCCAACCACCCAGCAAGGCAAGGACGGCCGCCGGTGCCGAGACGCTGCGGCGCAGATTGTCGAGCATCTTCCAACGGCCGATCGCCGTGATGGCGCTGTGCGTCCGGGCCGTTTTCGGCCCGCGCCCCAGGATCCACGGCAGCAGCTGCCAATCGCCGCGCGCCCAGCGGTGATTGCGCAAGGCGGCGACGTCGTAGCGGGCGGGAAACTCCTCGACCACCTCGATATCGGAGGCGAGACCGGCGCGGGCGAACACGCCCTCGAACAGATCGTGGCTGAGCAGCGTGGAGTCCGGCACACGGTCGGCCAGCGCGGCTTCGAAGGCATCGACGTCGTAGATGCCCTTGCCGGCATAAGACCCTTCGCCGAACATATCCTGGTAGACGTCGGAGACGGCGGCGGCATAGGGATCGATGCCGCTCATGGAAGAGAAGGTGCGCTGGAACAGCGAGCCCTCCCGGCCGACCGGCAGCGACGGTGTTACCCGCGGCTGCATCACCGCATAGCCTTCCACGACCCGGCCGGCTTTGGCGTCGAAGCGTGGGCGGTTGAGCGGGTGCGCCATCTTGCCGATCAGCCGGCGCACGGTGTCGCGTGGCAGCCTGGTGTCGGAATCGAGGGTCACCACGTAGCGCACCGCGGCGGGCACCGCCGGTGGCTGGCCGTCGAGGCTGACGAATGTGGTGTCGGTGGCGCCGCGCAAGAGGCGGTTCAATTCGTGCAACTTGCCGCGCTTGCGTTCCCAGCCGAGCCACCGCGCTTCGCCTTCGTTCCAGATCCTTCGGCGATGCAGCAGCAGGAAGCGCTCGCCGCCCGGGGCCGGACCGTGGCGCTGATTGAGTCGTGCGATGCCCGCCGTCGCCACCGCGAGGAGTGCCTCGTCGCCCTCGGTCCGCTCGGTGACGGCATCGGCCCAGTCGGAGAGCAGCGCGAAAATCAGGTCGCCTTCCGGACTGGCCAGGTAATGGACCTCGAGGCGTTCGATCTGCTCCTCGATCGCTTCCGGCGAAGTCAGCAGCGTCGGCACCGCGATCACCGTGCGCAGATGGGGCGGGATGCCGTTGCGCAGCGCCAGGGCCGGCAGCAGCGCCGCGCCGAAAGTCCAGACGGCGCCCCGGTTGACCAGCGCGACCGCCACGTCGATGGCCGGGATCGCCCCAAGAATGCCGAGCAGGCCGATCCAGATGCCGCCGAGCCCGGTCGCCGCGACAACCAGCAGCGGAAAGGCGAGAAGGACGGCGGTGACAATGGCGATGGCCGCCACATAGCCACCGATGCCGAGCGCCTGGTTCAGCCGCCACGGCCATCGGCGCAATGGCACCCGGTAGCCAATCGTCGCCTCGAAGGCGCGCCGCCCACCGGCGAGGAGATGATAGCCGGAATCGCCTGGCCGCCCGTCGGCAAGCTGCGCAAGGGCGGCCTCCTCTGTTGCCAGGACGGCGCTGCGCGCGACGTCGATCTCCGTTTGGCCCGAACCCCGGGCCAATTCCTCGATGGCGCTGCGATAGAGATTCCGGGTGGGGAAATCCATTTCACGAAACGCGCTGCCGGCGGCAAGCACATCGTCGACCAGGCTGAGGCGCTCGACCAGCTCGGTCCAATCGACATCGGAAATCAGGCGCATGCTGGTGATGATGTTGCGCACCGTGACGCTCGAAGCACCCTGTCGGTGGTGCTCGTCGCGCACCACCGCGTCGGTCGTCGTGCCCTGCGCCACCAGGCGCTGGTCAAGCCAGGTCAGCGCCGGCGTTACCGTCGGATCCTGATCGCGCAGCCGGTAGACGAGCTGAACGGCGAGGGAGGCCGGCAGCGAGGCTCGCTCGCGGTTGGCAAAGACGGCTTGCACCGGTTCCGCAGGGCGTCCACCGACCCCCAACAATCGGTCGGCGAGAGCGTCCGCCTCCTGGCGGTCGATCCGACCATCGACGATGCGCTCGGCCAGACGCCGCAGATTCTCGATCAGCACAATGCGCAAGGTGATCGCCAGCGCCCATAACTCGCCGATCGTCAGCGGCTGGACCTCCTGGTAGGCGCGGACGAAGCGGCACAGCATCTCGGCATCGAAGCGGCTATCGGTGTGGGCGACGTAGGCCCAGGCCACGCCGAGCACCCGCGGATAGCCGGCGAATGGGCCTTCGGCGAGCTTCGGCAATTGTCGGTAATAGCGCGGCGGCAGATCGGACAGGATGTCGTGGATCTGCCTCTCGACGAGGTGATAGTTGTCGATCAGCCATTCCGCCGCCGGGGTGGTCGCGCAGCCCTCGTCGGTCGCTTTGGCGATGATGCGGTGCGACTCGAGCAGGACGGACGCATTCTCGGCGAGCCGACCGGCCAGCCGCCGGCCCCGGGTCGGTTTCGCCGTCACCGTCTGGGCGACGGCCAGGCTCTGCGCAAAGCACTCGCCGAGGGTGCTGGAGGGGCCATGATCAGCCTTAGCTGCCCGCATGGACATCGAGGTTCGAGGGGTTGGCGGTACCGAGGATCGCCTTGGCGCGAACCATTTCCTCTGCGCTGCCATGCGCCATGACCAGGAAGTTGTCGGCTTTCAAGGCGGTCTCGTATTGGATCACGCTGTCCTTTGGTATACCGATACCGTAAAGGGCTGCACCAAGCGCACTCAGCCCGCCAACCATGGCGGCGCTCTCGAGCGCGGATACCGCTGTGGCGGCCAGATAGCCCAGCACGACCACATGGCCCAGCACCGGAATGGTCATGAACAGGCCGCCGAAGAACAGGCCCCAGAGCCCGCCCCAGAACGCGCCCCGCCCGCCCCAGAATTTGACCCGATCGCCCATGCTGTAGAAGCCGATGACCTTTTCTTCAGTATGGTAGCCTTTTCCGACCACGCTGAGATTCTTCATCTCGAAGCCGGCCGCGGCCAGCTCTTTCACCGCTGCTTCCGCGGCCTGATGGTCTGCGAAGACGGCGATGACTGAGTCAGTTCTTCCCATTTGATCCTCCTGTTTCGTCAATTGACTCTCCTGCGTCCGGAGGTGAATCGCTTCCCCCATCGCCGCCATAGAAGTGGTCGTGGTAACGCTTTTCATAGGCCCCATCGACCGTTGTCGCGGCATCGTAGGTCGGGCTGTCCTTGACCTGTTGCATGGTCAATTTCACCGAGAATTCGCGGTCCTTTGCATCGGGATGCCCCAAGACCCAGGGCGGCAGAAGTACCTTTCGACGTGGCCGAAGGTCTCGTAAGCGTCGATGATGTGGTCGAGCTTGAAATGAACAAGGGCTCTCATCGCGTAGATCCTTGGGCTTTGGGGCGCTTCAGCGCATTTTCGGAGCGACCTGCCGATCATAGAGAATGGGAGACCGTCAGGAGCAGGCTCGGGATCTACTCACGGGGCAGCAACCGGCGCCCTCGCAACCATCGCCGACAACCCTAAGTAATTTCCGACCCTACCGTCACGGCATCGGCGACTGGCATTCTGGACCGCAGCCGTTTGTCGAAGGCAGGCGCTGGCAGCGTCATGTTAGGTCGCGATTCTCGCTGACGAATTGTCTGGCCCGCAGGCGGCGACAGGCTAGAAGGCGGCGTTATCGAGATTGAGGAAGGCCGCTAAGTCGAGGCGTCCCGTGTTACCGATTTGCCCTGGTCACAAATTATCGCCTGTATCGCGACGCGCCTTCCTGGTCACAGGATTTGCCGGAGCGGTGAGTTGCGCCTTGCCTGGTATCGCCGTCGCCGCGACAACAGTCGCGTTGCCGGCCGCAGCCGGCAATCGGCGATTCGTGGTCCTGTACAAGGGCAACAGGATCGGCGTCCACACGATTTCCTATTCGTCGGCAACCGGAGAGACCCGGGTCAACACCGAGATCGATCTCCTGGTCAAGGTCGCCATCTTTACCGTCTTCGCGTTCCGGCACCGCTCCGAAGAGATCTGGCGGGCCGGGCGGCTGACCTCGTTGAACAGTGACACGGTCGAGGATGGCGATAGCCTGCAGGTCGAGGGGCGGGCGACACCGCAGGGGTTTCGCGTGGTGAGCTCCGGTGGTCCGTTTATCGCGTCCGCCGCCACCCTGACCTCCAATAGCCTGTGGACCCCGGCGGTGCTGGAGCAAGCGACGGTGGTCGATGCCCAGCATGGCGGCATCATCGGAGTCAGCGCCCGCAAGTTTGCCGAGGAATCGATCGTCGTCGGCGGTCGCCAAGTCCTCGCCACACGCTATACCTTGATCACCCCCTACCTGGCCGGCAGCATCTGGTACGACAGGGACGACCTCTGGGTGCGTGGCGACTTCGAGCGTGACGGCTCGAAGATTCTGTATCAGCTCGAGATGTGAGGCCCTGCATGAGAGAACCGCTCCGCCTCGTCGCGGCAATCCTGGCAAGCACCGTTGCCGGCTGCATGGCGGTGTCGGTGGTGCTGTCTCCCACTCCGGTGACCCTCGCCACCGGAATCCCTGGCGGCATTTACCATCCGGTCGGGAACGCCATCTGCCGCATGTACAATCTGGGCGTCGAGCCCCAGGCAAGGCCATGCGTCGCGGTGCGATCGGAGGGCTCGCTGGTGAACATCCGACGGGTCGAAAGCGGCGAATCGACCTTTGGCCTTTCGCAGACCGACATCGCCTATGCCGCTTACCATGGTGAGGGACCGTTTTCCGCGGCCGGCCCCGATCCGAAGCTGCGCATGTTGATCGCCCTTTATCCGGAAGCGTTCACCGTGGTGGCCCGCGCCGATACCGGCATCCACGAATTCCAGGATCTGCGTGGCAAGCGCATCGGCATCGGCAAGAGCAGTGCCGGATACACCTTCACCCGCGATGTCGTCCTTGGCTTTTACGGCTGGACCATATCGACCCCGAAGCGCGTGCTGGAACTCGGACCGGCCGAACAGAACGAAGTGCTGTGCAGCGACCAGGTCGACGCCATCATCTTTGAAGCCGGCCATCCCGATGGGCTGACCCAGGAGGCGACGATGGGCTGCAAGGCCAGGCTGGTGCGGGTCGCCGGACCGCCGATCGATCGGCTGCTGGCGGCGCATCCCTATTATGTCGCCTCGGTGATCCCTGGCGGCATCTATGCCGGCAACCCGGACGATGTCCCGACCTTCGGCACCCGGGCGGTGCTGGTCACGTCGAGCGATCAGTCGGACGCGCTGGCCTACGACGTGGTCAAGTCGGTGTTCGAGAATTTCGCCGATTTCCGGCGCTTGCATCCCGCGCTGTCGGGCTTGGACCTCAAGGACATGGTGCCCAGCGAGGCGGTCGTGCCGATCCACCCCGGGGCGCTGAAATATTATCGCGAGGCAGGTCTCATCCATTAGACAGTCGGTTGCTTTATCTGGCTCAGGTAAGTGGAATGATAATAGTGAGCGCCCGGCGCAAATTGGGTTAACGCCAGTATCAACAAAGCATAATGTTCAATAACCATTGATTTTAATTGAATTATTTCCGAACTCTACTTAAGCTGTAGAAGCTGGTGGCACCATCGTTTCCGCGGGGGCTGATGACGGATTCAATCGAGAGCCTTGCCGCCAATTCCCAGCCCTCAATCCCGGCGGTCGCCTTGCTGTCTACGGCAAGCCTCAAGGTGATGTTCGCCAATGCCGATTTTACGCGAGTAACCGGTCTGACGGTCGGGATGCGCTGTGCGGAACGATTGCCGGCCGAGGGCGTCCAAGCCTTGTCGAGCGCCGTGAACGAGGTCCTCACCAGCGGCGCAAGCAGGCTCGTCGACGGCTCGTTCTGCCTCGGCCGGGACCCTTTGTGGTCCCTACAGGCGGTTCCGATGGCCGACGGCATCACGGCATCGGGGATGGTGTTTCTCATTGCCGCAGGCGCGACGACGCTGACCCAGACCCGGACCATCGAGAGACGGGACAACACCATCGACCGCCTGGGTGAGGCCATCGACAGTCAGGGCGAGCTCATCGATCGGCAGGGCACGACCATAGAAAGCCAGGGCAACGCCCTCGTGGTCCAGGCCGACAGGCTCGACAGCCAATCCGACACCATTCTCGACCAGGGGGATCGGCTCGACCAGCAGGCCCGGTTGCTGAAACTCCTCATGACTCATGTCCCTTGGGGCGTCATCGTCGCCGATGCCGGATTTCGGATCGACCGCATGAGCGACTACGCCGACCGTTTGCTCGGTCATCCCGGGCAGAATTCCGCGGGAACGAGCCTGGGTGCGAAAGGGACTTCGTCGCATATTTTCCATGAGGACGGAACCGAGGCCCGATTTGAAGAATTGCCCCTGTTCCGGGCCATCACCGACGGCCAGGCCATTACTGGGGAAGAGTGGTGGGCACCCGATGAGACCGGGCGCAAGCGGCGGGCCATCCTCTGTAGCGCCGCTCCTATCCGTGATGAAAAGAATGTGATCGTCGGCGGGATCACGACGTTTGGCGATATCACGCCGCTGAAGGACATGGTGGCCAAACTCCATTCGCTCCTGGATCAGAAGGATGTTTTCCTCAGCGAGCTTCATCACCGGGTAAAGAACAATCTGCAGACGGTTGCCAGCATTGCCATCGCCGAGAAGATGCGCCACCCCGAGGCCGCCGAGGCGATCGACAGCATCATCGGCTACGTTTCCACCATTGGCGCCATTCACGAAACATTGGGCCTGGCCCCGGATGCGTCGCTGGTTCCGTTCGGCGGCTATGCCCGGAAGATTTGCCAAGAACTTCGCCACCTTTATTGCGCTTCCGCCGTCGAAATCGTCGTGACAGGAGAACAGGAATTACCGTTGGACGTGGCGACACCGCTCGGCTTGATCATCAATGAACTGGTGTCGAACAGCCTGAAGCACGCATTTGCCGGTCGTGCCGCCGGTGCGGTCGACGTTTCGCTCGCCTTGGCCGAAGAGACCTATGTTCTGGAGGTCGCCGATGACGGCATCGGTCTGCCGGCCGAGGGCTGCCAGCCATCTCTCGGCCTGCGGCTGGTGGATCGTCTGGTCCAGCAACTTGGCGGTACGTCGCAAAGCATCAGCAATCCGGGATTGGGCACCACCTGGCGCATTCGTTTTCCGAAAGCCGTGAACGCCCGCCTGGCCGCCGCCCCGTGACCCGGTGCGGCGGCATCTGCGCCTTCGGACTGCCGGTCGACTTGATCCGGGTCGCCGGCGGCGCCGTTCTGGCCGGGCTGGCGGTCTACGCCTTGGCCACCGCCCGCGGGCAGGGCGTGGTCAAGTTGTGGCGCTGGACCATCGCCTTTCCCGGCTGGAAGATGACCACGGCCCCGACCCTGCTCGCCCTGGCCCTGCTCGCCGCAGCCCTGCTTATCGAAGTGTCGGCCGCTTCGGCCCAGGCGTTGCCCAAGCTACCCGAACTGCCCAAAGACACGCTGGTGGAATATCCGGTTCCCGGAGCAGGGGGCGATCTGGTGGTGATCCTGTCCGGCGACGGTGGCTGGGCCGACCTCGACCGTCAGTTGGGCATCCGCATGGCGGCGCGCGGCCTCAGCGTGCTCGGCTTCGACTGCATGAAATATTTCTGGCAGACCCGTAGCCCGGAGGAGACCGCCCGCGACATCGATGCGGTGGTGGAGCATTACCTGAGCGCATGGGGCAAGCAGCGGCTGGTGCTGATCGGCTATTCCTTCGGCGCGGCGGTGGAGCCGTTCGTCCTCGCCCGTCTGCCCGATGCCCTGCGCGCCAAGTTGGCTCTGGCGGTACTGCTCGGTCCCGCCACTTACGCCAATTGGGAGATTCACTGGGGGGATTGGCTGCACGACCAGCCGCATGCGAGCGCCCGCCCGGTGGCTGCGGAACTGGCCAAGATCGGCGGAATTCGGATCCTCTGTGTCTACGGCGCCCTGGAAGCCAAGGGCTCGCTCTGCCCGACCCTGGCGAAGGGAACCGCCGAACTGCTGGAACTGCCCGGCGGCCACCATTTCGACGAGGACTACGTCAAGCTGGCGGATCTGATCCTGCAGCGGGTGCCGTAAGGGCCCTCATGGCCGCCATCCCGTCCGTGCCTTACCCACCCCAGCTCAGGGTCAGGCCGATGTCGCCGGGAATGCCGCCGGGGAAGTCGAGAACCTGGGCCAGCAGATGGAAGCCCTTGGCCTTGAGGTCGCGCTCCCAGTGGAGATAAATCTCGGCCGCCTCGCCCCGCAGGGTTCCCGGCCAGTCGGGCAGGGGGCCATTGATGGCGCGCCCCCCGTCGCTGCACAATTCGCAGGGAAAGCGCAACAGGAGCAGTTCCTTCTGTCCCGCCTGGGCGGCAGCCTGGGCCCGGCGCAGGATGTCCTGCCAGGCGTCGCCCTCGAGGTGGCGGTCGATCAGGTCCTCGACCAAGGCCACTCGTTGGTCCGCCGCGACGCGAAGCGCCTCGTCATGTTGATGGGTCTTCCGGTTGCCGAATGCTTGCGCCATGGCGCTAAACGCATCGGCCGTGACCGCGCCGGACGGCTCCGTCTTAGCGGCGGGCTCCGTCGATGCATGGGGCTGGTTGAAATGCTCGTCCAGACTGGCCACCGCCTCCGACAACAGCCCCCGACGGCGGCACACGGTCGGCGACTGGGCGGGCTCCTCGGCCAGCCGGCGCACCAGATCGGCACGGCTCACGATGCCCACCATCCGCCCATCATGTAGAACCGGGCAGCGCGTGATCCGCTGGTTGATAAACAGCCTGGCGATCTCGGAAAGTTCGGTGGTCTCGGTAACGGTGACCACCGGTGCGGCCATGACATCGCCGGCCGTCCGCTCGGGGCGGTCGATATGGGCCAGGAACTGGGGGCTCAAGGGCTCGCCTTCGGCCAGGCGAGTCAGCCACCACTCGCGCCCGGCCTGCCGTTCGCCGTCGGCATCAACCGCGATCAGGTCATGCTCGGTGATCATGCCGATGGGACTGCCGTCACCATCGACCACCGGCACACCGCCGATGCCATTCTCCACCATAAGCTTGGCAGTCTGCTGCAGGGTGATGTCGGCGGTCACCGATAGTACCTGGCCAGTCATCACGTCTCGAGCCAGCATCGACTGTTCCCTTTCGATTCAACGGAACGGGCTCCAACCGGCCGCCGCATGCGGGCTGCGGCCGGTTGGAGCGCCGCTAACGAATATGCAGCGGAAAGACGAAGTCGATCACCGGTGCCGGCGGCGGCGGGGCGTAGTATTGGACCGGCGGCGGGGCGTAGTAGACTCCCGGACGCTGATAGACATAGTGGCGGTGCTCCCGCTCCTGGTGCCGGCGCTCCTCGTGGCGGCCGCGATCGTCGTGACCCCGGTCGTCATCGGCGCGCGCCACGGCCGTAGTGATACCGCCGAGCGCGATGGCCAGCGCGACGGTCGCCACCATCGTGCGAATGGCGCCGCTTACCCTCGGATTGCGTTTCGTCAAAGTTTTCATGACCATCTCTCCAGATTGTTCGGCCAGCGCGTCAGAACCGCGGGCTAGACCTTCCGATGCTTCTCGTGCGAGCCGTGGTTCCGGAATGCCGCATCGGCGACCTTTTTCTGATCATCCGACATGCTGTCGTAGAGGGTCTGGAACACCGGGATGAAGGCCTTGAGGCCATCTTCATGGGCTGCCGCGAGCTTCTCATAGGAGCGCAGATCGTCCATCGCGGTCATGACTTTGGCGTTGGCCGAACGCTCAGTGATCAGCGCGACCATGTTCTTTGCATTGTCGCGCATCGCCTGGGCGACGATCGCCCATTGGGGTTCCTGCGCCGCGGTAATGTGAAGCTTGGCATGCAGGCGATTGATTCGTGTTTCGACCCCGCGGTCGTGGGTGACCGGGCTTGCGGCGGCGACCGGCGTCGCGGCTTGCTGATCGGTGGTCGAAGCCGCGTAGGCCGGCCCGACCAAAGCAACTGCGCCAAGGAAGGTGGCGACCGCCAAACTGCGGGTGAGGGGATTGGTGAGACGTGACATGATCTAAGCCCTTTCGTGGAAGATTGCCGTGATGAGAATGGTCGGCGCGCCGAGATGTCGCCGCGCTCAGGCCGAAGCTTATTGGCAGCCGTCACATTTGCAGATGGGGGTAGAGCCCGCCTAGACTCGGAATGTACTCAGGCCTCGGCAAATGTGATTCGGCGGAATTGCAGGAAGGAACGGAGCATCGCCGTAGCGTCTCCAGTTTACTGTGGAGGCCTGCCTTCCGACTGCGAGGCAGGCCTCCGATGGGTTCGAAAGCGCGCCAGTTCGTCGCGCAGCCATTGGCTGCCGGTCATGGTCGGGCCACCATGACACCTCACCTCATAGGGTTGGCCGGTGAAACTGCTTCTCGTGGCAACCTTCTCGATAAAATCTTCGGTCGTATCGATCAGGCCAATTGCCGACAGGTATTGGTACTTCTCGGATAGGTGCGTTTCTGCGGCTTTCGAGTCGTACCACTGGTCATTGCGGAAAAACTCACATCCGGATGTCTCGACCGAAGCCAGCAGATATCTGACTTCTGCTTGCGGATCTATTGCAGGCTGGGCATGGGCAATGGATGCCAGCAGGGCAGCCAGCATCAATCCCATCGCCAAGCGCCGGTTCACAACTCATCGTCCAGGGGCAGCAGCGACCACAGATTGACCTTGTCCCTTTGCCAGTCACTGCGGGCCGGCTCGGTGTCATACTCGACCGCCTTGCCGCCTTCCTGGCTGCGCCAGACCAAACTTGGTGGCCGACCCGGCTCGGCCGGACGCAATGCCAGTTGGTAGGCATTGGCCGGCTGCACCATGGCTTCGAAACGCGCGGCGATCTGCTGGGCCAGCACCGGACTGTCGATGATCAGGCCGATCTCGGTGTTGAGATGCATCGATCGCTGGTCGAAATTCATCGAACCGATGAACAGCCGCTGGCGGTCGAAGACGAACAGTTTCGCGTGCAGCGAATAATTTCCGAAGCGCGATATTGCCCTCGTTTGGCCGCTGCCTTTGGCATTCCCCAGCAGGGAGCGGATCTCATAGAGTTCCACGCCATTTTCAAGCAGTGGAATCCGATAATGCATGTAGCCGGACTGCGCCAGCAGCATGGTCGATGATTCGAGCGAGTTGGTCAGGATGCGGATGCGGACGCCGCGGTGGTGCAACGCCCCGAATAGCCGCATTCCTTCGCTGCCTGGGATCAGATAGGGCGTGATCATCAGTAATTCGGACTTCACTCCCCCGACGGCATCGGCGACCGCCCGCTGCATCAGCCGGCCGACGATGGCACCATCTTCAACCTGCTTCTTGTCGGGGCTGTCGCAGACCACCCGCGCATGTGCCCAGATCAGCGGCAAACGGCCGGAGATCACCCCGTTGAAAGGTTCGCCGGTGGCGATCCGCGTCACGAAGTCGGTCCCGTCCGCCTTCAACTGCTTATTCTGCTCGTGCAATTCTTGGCGATCTTCGTTCAATGCTGCAGGTGAGGACTTCCCTGCAGACAGCGCTTCGGCCGGTATCGCCTGGGCGCTATTCCAGAACTCGTCGAAGGTCGCCGAAAGCTGTTGAGTGATAGGGCCTGCGGTAAACATGTCATCATCGGCCAATTGAGAATCCGGGTCGATCTGAAAGTATTGATCGCCGATATTGCGGCCGCCAACCAGGGCAATCGCATTATCTACCGCGATCAATTTATTATGCATCCGGTAGTCGAGCCGAGAGGCGTCGAACATGAATTCCGACTCTCGAAATACTTCACTGTGACCGCGATAAGCGAATGGATTGAATATTCGAAGTTCAATGGAAGGATGGGCCTCGAGCGCCGTGAGTTGTTCGTCGCCGGCCAGCGTATCGCCATCGTCGATCAGAATCCGGACTCTCACCCCGCGATCGGCCGCACGCAGCAAAGCCCCCGTCAGCAACCGGCCCGTCTCGTCCCCGCGGAAAATGAAATATTGAACGTCGAGGGTGCGCTCCGCGGCATTGATCATTTGCATTCGCATCAGGAATCCATCGACCCCTGCCGGAATGATGCGGAATCCGGAATTGCCGCCATGTTGCGTCTCGGCATTGCCGAACTGACGACCGAGCCTGGTCTGTTCGGGATGCGCCAGCGCCAAGGATGGGGTCTTGGGGAAATCGGAACCGGGGGGAAGCGCCGCGCAGCCACCGAGGGCGGCGACGAACAACATGATCACGGAAAGTTGGAATCGGCCGATCATCGCCGTTCTCCAGCCGGGCTGCCGGGGCGCGTGGTGTCCTCGGGGCCGGCTTCGATATTGTTGTAATCGAGGCCGGCCCGGAGACTTAAGCTACGGCTCTGCTTTGCAGAAGAGTCCTAGCCGCTCTTATTCACCAGACCGCTGGTGGTGGCCCACTTTCAGATTTTCTTTATGCAAGGCGAGCATGACCGTAGGGGCCTACGGGCTGGGGATGTCCCGGTCGATGTTGAAATTGGAGGGCAGGCGTTGCTCACCTTGAGCCTGTAGGCTCGGGGTGTCGAATCCGCAAAGGAGAGCAACGCCATGAAGAAATCTACCACATTGGCCGCCGTCGTTCCGGCGACA
>CAIOJO010000411.1 GCA_903858635.1 uncultured Telmatospirillum sp.
CCGCCACGATCGCTTCCAATCGGACACGGTCGGCGGCATTCACTTCAAAGATGATCCCTGGGCGCATCCCACAGACTCGCACATCCGCGAGTCACCGGGAATCCTCAATAGGGTGATATCTGTTGGATTTTATCCACTAGTGATCGCCTCGCGCAGGCTTCCGCCGGCGGCAATCATCTCGCCGATCATCAGGGCCTTGCGGGTCGACACGTCGACCATCAGGTCGGCGTTGCCGCGCAAGGTGTTGACGACGTCGATGATCTCCACCGCCTGAGCGCGGGTCACCCCGGTCTTATTCTCCAGGACCTCGATCTCGACATCGTTTGGCAGGTAGTCCATCGAGATCACATAGAAGCGATCACGGAGCGCCGGGTCGAGAAGCTCGGTGCCGACGAACTCGTCGCCCTCGTTCAAGGTGGCGAAGAAGGTGACGCCGTCGGCCACACTCAACAGCCCCAATTCGTCCATCCACACCTGGCGGTCGTCCGACAGGATGGAGAACAACATATTGAGCGCCTTCGGGTGCTCCGGACGATTGATCTCTTCCAGATGAATGACGCAATTGGGCGTTTGCAAGGCCTGGGGGAACAGGAACTGCTTGTACTTGGTCTCGCCGTTTTCCAGAGCGTATTCACCGAACAGCTGGCCCGGCTCGGACAGGATGCCGATCTGAAAGGTCGCCAGGGGCAGCTGGTGAACGGCGGCGTATTGGCGAACCAGCGACGATTTGCCACAACCTTGCTTGCCGATGACCAGGACGTTGACCGGATGCTTGGTGGAGATCCGCTTGATCTTGTCCAAGAAGCTGAGGGTTTCGGCACTGGCGTAATAATAGGGGTCTGCCTCGGGGACGAATCCGGCGACGCCGCCGCTGGTGGCACCTGACTTCATGTTTTTCTGGCCTTCTTTCTTGCACTTACGTCGGCAAATCCAGGCGCGTGGCCGTCAGACGTGGTCACGGAAGCTGAGTTTGCCTTCCTCGTGGCGGCTGCAGGTCATGTTCACCGCATCGCGCAACCACCGCTTCCACACGCCGCCATTGGCGTGGCGATTGACGGTGCATTGGCCGCGCACCGGGTCGGTCGGATCCGGGGTCTGCCATTTGCAACTCCGGCAGGGCTTGCCGGTCCCTTGTTCGACATGCGGTTGGGTGCCTGTGGCAGTCTGCATCTGAGCGGTCGTCATCTGGGTTTCCTCCCCTATTTGCTGAGGCAAGGTCCGGGGAGGCCGAAGCCTCCCCGGCCACGCCGGTTAAAGATCCACGTTGAGGAATTCGAGGTCTTCCGCGCCGAAGTCCTGTTCCTGGCGGGCAATGATGGTGTTCTGCCCGTAGGTTGGGATGTCGACGAAGCGGGCGCTGTAGCCGGACACGCGGACGATCAGGTCGTGATGCTTTTCCGGTTCGCGCTGCGCCGCCCGCATTTCCTCGGTGCTGACCACGTTGAACTGCACATGGTCGATCTTGAGGTCGTGCCAGGTGTCCATGTAGGCGTGCCAGATGTCGAAGCCGTGCGTACTGCGCATGATCGGCACCGACAGCCGCTGGTTGAGCAGGTTCGCCTTCTGGTGCTTCTGGACCTTGGACACCGAGCGGAGGACCGCCGTCGGTCCCTTCTTGTCGGTCCCCATATAGGGCGATATCCCGCCATCGTCGGCCGCCTCGCCGCCCAACCGGCCGTCGGGGGTGGGGCCGGTCCGCGAACCGACCTCCATATAGAGCCCCACCGCCTGACCGACCGGCAGCACCGGACCACCGGAGTAATTGGTGATCTTGCTCATCTCGCCGCCGACGATATCTTCATAGAACTTCTTGACGATCTCGTCGCAGTAGGTGTCGTCATTGCCCCATTTCGGCGCGTTCTTGAAGTCCACGCGCATTGCTTCGAAACCTTCCCAATTCGCCTTCAGGGCCTCGGTGAGCTGAGCCATCGTGTATTTCTTGTCGTCGTAGATGAGCTTCTTGACGGCAACCAGCGAATTGGCGGCGACGATGGTGGTGATCGGGTTATGCCAACCGTTCGGCTGCTCCGACAGAGTGTTGGAGTCCGCCCCCAATTCCATGCATCCGTCGTCGATGGCCGAAACAAACGGCATCTGGAGGAAACGGCCCTCGAAGTAGCGAGAGACGTCCTTGGCCCGGATGCACAGCGAGATGGCATATTGGTATTGCTTGCGCAGCGCTTCCCACAGGTCGTCGAACGACTTGAAGCTGTCGGGATGGCCGGTCTCCGGGCCCAACTGCATGTCGGAATAAGACCAGTCGTAGCCGTTGCTGAGGGTGATCTCGAGCAGCTTGGCGGGGAAGATCGAGCCGCCGCCTTCCGAACGCGTCTTCTGGGTCTTGCGCCGGCCGGCCAGTCCCGGCGACATGCACAGAACGTTGACCCAGTTATGGGCCTCTTCGACGGTGGCGCCATTGCCGTTGAGGCTGTATTTGGCGTAATCGAGCAACTGCTGGGTGCCGATTTCGTCGTTCTTGATCGACGGATAGCCGAGCCCGTCACGCACGCATTCGAACACCCAACGGAGGGTTTTGTCGCGGTTCTTCCTCGAATAGCGGAAGACGATGGACGGCTCGGTGGTGCGGATCCGCTTGGCACCTTCGAGGATCGCATCCGTCATGTCGTTGCAGGCGTCGGATCCGTCGCCCAGGGTGCCGCCAACCGTCAGAATAAACAGGTCGTTGGAGCCGGGGAAGATCTCCCGATAGGCCCGCGACTTGCCGGCCCCGTGTTCGGACACCTTCAGCCGTTCCATCTCCACCAATTCGACGGCATCTTTGTATTCCATCGGCTGGAAGGACTTGTCGACGACGCTGGCCTTGTAATAGGGCCACAGCAAGGTGTCTTCCTTGTGGGCGTAACCGCTCGCATAGCGGTCGATGGCATGGCAGATCAGATAGGTGAACCACTTAGCCTGGAAGGCGTCCTTCAGCCCCTTGCACGGCTCGGCCGGAATGCGGCGGCAGATATCGGCGATTTCCAGGAGTTCGGCCTGACGCTTGGGATCGGTTTCGAAATGCTCGGCAACGATCTTGCACATCCGCGCATGACGACGGGCCCAGGAGATGACCGCCTTGCAGGCGATGATCATGGCGCGCCAATTGTCGATCTTATCGATCCAGTCGAGGCCGGTGGTGCCGTTCCAGGGAAATGTGGCCATTTCCTGCTGGGCGTGTTCGATGTGGCCTTCGGCCAGTTTGACCCGCGCCAGCAGCCCGTCCTCGAGGACGGTTTCATAGGGGGGGACGATGCTGTTGTAGCCCGAGGCGAAGGACGGGGCCTCCATCGAGCTGACCTGGAACATCCGTCCGAGATCGGTCGGATCGAAATAGGGCGTGCATTTCGACTGCAGGCTGTGCGGCTTCCAGTAATCGTTGATTTCGGCCGCTTCCTTGACCGGCTGCGGCGCGTAATCGCTCAACAGGTAATCCTGGACCGCCATGTAAGAGAGCTCGGGATAGAGCGGGAACATGTTCGGGTCCTCGGCGTGGGGATGTCCCGGTCGATGTTGAAATTGGAGGGCAGGCGTTGCTCACCTTGAGCCTGTAGGCTCGGGGTGTCGAATCCGCAAAGGAGAGCAACGCCATGAAGAAATCTACCACATTGGCCGCCGTCGTTCCGGCGACA
>CAIOJO010000412.1 GCA_903858635.1 uncultured Telmatospirillum sp.
CGCCCTGCTGGCCCATCAGGCCAAGCATTCCATCAACCCCGATCTTGAACAGCACGCCAAGGCCGCGTAGCCTGTTCAGACCGTGACGCCTGCCGAGCGAATTTCAACACGGCTCGGGACAATCCCGGCTGCGGGGCTTTCCGCCCTACGCTTCGCTCGACCGGTCATGCCGGACGGTCGGCATCGGCTGGCCGACACAGCGGCTGCTGGTGTGGGGCCTCGGGTTGAGCCTGATCTTCTTCCTGGTCGCCCTGGGTCTGTTCGGCCAGTCGCCGCTGCGGGCGGCGGCGGTGGCGCCGGCCCTCGGCCTGTTCTTGCCGGCTTGGCTGATCGGCGTCGTCGCAGGGCGCCGCCATCGCCTGTTCCAGGGCCAGTTGGTGGACGCCATCGACATAATCGTCCGCTCGCTGCGGGCCGGCCATCCGGTGGTCAATGCGCTGAGTCTGGTGGCCCGCGAAATGCCCGACCCGGTGGGCAGCGAATTCGGCCTGACCTTCGACGAAATGACCTACGGCCTTGACCTGCGCGATGCCCTCGAGAACCTGGCCCGGCGCGTCCCCAACCCCGAGCTGCACTATCTGGTGGTGGCGATCCGCGTGCAGTATGGCACCGGCGGCAATCTGGCCGAGGTGCTGAGTTCGCTCGGCAAGGTGCTGCGCGAACGCGGTCTGGTGCAGGCGAAGATCAGCGCCTGGTCGGCCGAGGGACGGCTGTCTGCCTTGGTCCTGTCGGCTCTGCCGGTGGTGGTCGGCATTCTGTTGAACATGCTCAATCCCGATTACTACCGAACCGTCCAGGACGATCCCCTGCTGCCGGTGATCATGGGTGCGGGATTGGCCGGACTGGTCGGCGGGATGCTGTTGATGCGGCGCATGATCAATTTCAAGATGTGAGGGCGTGGCCCATGGCGAACCTTGGCAACCTGCAGGTGGGTTTGTTCCTGGTCACGGTCTTCGCCGCCGTGGCGATGATCGTCTATGCCGTCGCCGAAATGGCGACACCGGATCGCGTCTTCACCCGGCGCCGGCTGAGGCCGTCCGACAGCGGAGCCGCGGTCGCCGCCTTGACGCCCGCACGCCAAGCGGGGTTGTTCCAACGGCTGCTGGTGGACCCGCTCAAGGGCAAACTGGTCTCGGAAGCCGATCCCGAGGTCAACAGTCTGCGCATGCGCCTGATCCAAGCCGGCATTCAGGCGCCCCATGCGGTGGCGGCCTACTACGTGCTGCGTCTGCTTCTGGGCGGTGGCATACCGCTGCTGGTCGGCCCGTTCGTCTCCGTCTTCACCCAGCATCTCACCCTGGGGCAAGTGGTGGCGGCCAATCTGGTGGTTGCCGCTGTGGCCTATGCGATACCCGGTTTCCTTCTGGCCCGCCGGCTGGGCGACCGCCAGCGACAGGTGCGGGAAGCGTTTCCGGATGCGTTGGACCTGATGATCATCTGCATCGAGGCAGGGCTCGGGCTCGACGCCGCGCTGGCGCGGGTGGCCCAGGAGATCGCCGGCGCCCATCCCCTGCTGGGAGAACATTTCGCCCGACTGGTGGCCGAATTGCGGGCCGGCAAGAGCCGCGACGAAGCCTGGCGGAGCATGTCCGGCCGCATGGGCGTGGCCGAGGTGACGTCGCTGGTCACCCTTCTCATGCAAACCGAGGCGCTCGGTTCCAGCGTCGCCGATGCCTTGCGGGCGCATGCCGGCGAACTGCGTACGCGGCGCCTGTTGAAGGCCGAGGAGAAGGCGCAGCAGCTGGCGGTGAAGATGACCTTCCCCCTCATCTTGATGATTCTCCCGGCCCTGATGATCGTTGTTGGCACACCGGCGATCCTGCATGTGTACCGGACGCTGCCGCAGATCGCCAACCACGACGCTTAGCGAATGAAGGGAATTGCCATGGGCAATCGCTGGTTCCTGGCGGTCATTCTTGGCGCGATCGGCAGCGGTTGGCTGGGCGGCTGTGCGGCCGCGCCGGAGCTTCGACCGGTGCTGCGGGCCAATGGGGGCGCCATCACCAACCGCGCCGGTCTCGCTTACGACAGCGGCAAGAAGGCATTTGCCGCCGGCGACTACGCCAAGGCGGCCAGCGATTTCGCCACCGCCGTGCGTCTGGCCGGCAATGATGTGGCCGCGCTCAACGGTTTGGCTGCTTCCTACGACCAACTGGGCCGGTTCGACCTGGCCGACCGCTATTATGAACAGAGCCTGATGCTCGATTCGCGTGATTCCGCCAGCCTCAACAATCTTGGCTATTCGCTGCTGATGCGCGGCCACACCGCCGAGGCTGCGTTCATGCTCGAACGCGCCCGCCAAACGGCGCCGAACGATGGCGTGGTGGCCGGAAACCTCTGTCGGGCCAAACTTCTGATGGGCAGGCCGCGAGCCGGCGCCGCCGCCGAGCCGAGCGGCCCCGCCGAGCCGCACCTGGAACGGCTGGGGTTCAGTCTCTACCAATGGAGCGATGCGCCGGCCGGCAATTTCCCGGTCGCCCTCGCCGCATCGCCGTCACCCTCTGCCGGATCCCGGGAATCCGCCGCGGCCGCAGGGTGCAGGGCGTCGCCGCGGCAAGACGCCGGGCCGCAACCTCTTCCTTCTCGGCCATCGGATGAAAGGTAGATCATGAACGTGAAGACATGCGTTGGGGTGGTCCTCGCTGCCGCCCTGTGCGGCTGCACCACCGCCACCCCGAAGAGCCCGCCGGCCACCCCACCCGCGGCGGAGCTGCGGGTTCCACCCGATCTCCTGCAATTGGCCCGGCTGTCCCTCAACAACGGCTCCTATGAAGAAAGCCGCGACCGTTTTGCGCGCTTCCTGGCCGTCGAGCCGGACAACAAGGAGGCCAAACTCGGATTGGCCGAGGCGCTACTGGCGCTCGGCAATTCCGCCGCTGCCGGTCCGCTGTTCGACGAACTGGTCAAGGATCCGGCGTATCGCGGCCGCGCCATCCAAGGTCAGGCCCTGTGCGCCACGGCCGAGCGTCAATTCGACGTCGCTCTTCCCCTGCTGCGCGCCGCCTTGGCCGAAGACGACCAGCAGTGGCGGTCGTGGAACGGCCTCGGCCGCGTTTACGACGCCAAGAAGAAATGGCAGGAGGCGGCAGCGGCTTATGGCAAGGCGCTGCAGTTGGCTCCGGACTCCGCCATCGTCAACAACAACCTTGGCTATTCCTTGCTGCTGCAGGGGCGCAATGCCGAGGCCATTCCTCATTTCGTCGCCGCCCTCGAACGTCAGCCCAAGCTGGACGCGGCGCAGAACAACCTGCGCCTGGCGCTGGCCTTTCAGGGACGCTATGAGGACGCCCAGGCCAATGCCGGGCATGACAGTTCGGTCGTTCTCAACAATGTCGGCTATGTCGCCATGGCGCGGGGCGACTATGGCAAGGCCGAGAGCCTATTAGTCCAGGCGATCGAGAAAAGCCCGAACTACTACGGCAGAGCCTGGCACAACCTTGACCGACTGAAGACGCTGCGCCCCGATCCGGCGCCGGAGAGCAAATGATGCCGATGGCCGGTTCCTCTGTCGCCGTGGCGCTCTGTCTCGGGCCGATGCTGGTCGCCGCGGCCTACGACTTGATCAGTTTCCGTATTCCCAATGTCCTTCCGCTGGCCTCGACCCTGTTCTTCCCCTTGGCCGTGCTGGCCGGCGGGGCGACGGATGGAACCTTGGCCGGCCATCTGATCGGCGGCGCCTGCGGTCTGGCAATCGGCATCACTGCATTCGCCTGCGGCGCCCTCGGTGGCGGCGACGCCAAACTGTTCGCCGCCTTGGCCCTGTGGGGCGGGATCGGCCAATTGCTGCCCTTGCTGGTGGTCATTTCGGTCCAGGGCGGCCTTCTCACCGTATTTCTGGTGATGGCGCGCAACTGGAACTTGGGCCTTGTCGCGACCAGGCTGGGCCTGGCATTGCCGATCTTCGAGCGGACGGCGCCAATTCCTTACGGGGTCGCCATCGCCGGCGGAGCCCTGTGGCTTGTCGGCCAGCCGAATTGGCTGTGACGGTTGAAAGGGGCGGGACGCGATAAAACTGCTAATTAATATATTTCTATAATTGAGCAACTATATGGTTCGCAGAGGGATGATTCTGCGAAATCATCGACGAGAGTGATGGTGCAAATGGGTGGGCATACCGGTGGGGTATGGCAATTCACCTATCGGTAGTCGAGCTATTCTGCCTTTCGCCATGATTAGTCGTCTTTTTTCTATGGTTATATAGTCGTCCGCGGTATGATTCGCGCGGGGAGGGCGCCGTGATGGTTGTGGCGGAAATCGCGCGGAAGACCGCTATCGTGACTTGTCCGGAAACGGGTGATCACGTCCGGCACGTCCTCATCGTCTTCAAGGATGGCTCGGCCCTCGACTGGTGCCAAAGATGCTTCACGGTGATCGAGACCAGCGATTGCGAAGCGCGCTGTCACCGGCACAATCCGATGCTTCTCGCTCTTCCACGCGGCCACGCCTGAACACTCGGGCGACCTGACGTCGCCCGCAGGGGTGCGATTTTCCTTCAGGCGGAGCGGGCTTGGCGTCGCCGATCGGAACCACGACCATCCTCCTCAGTGTCGCCACAGGATCTCGACGGCGGCCAGACCCGCGCCATCTGAAGTATTCCCACGCCGTTCGTGCTAGGATATGGGTCCGGCAGACTGGGTGAGCATCATGACCTCTGCGCTTCCTTCGATCGGCACAGCCCTGCACACCCTGGGTTCGGCGCTGCAGTCCTATGGTGTGGCGGTGGCAACGACGGCCGACAACGTCGCCAATGCCGACTCGCGGGGTTACTCGACCCAACAGGTGCGTTACATATCGACGGCGCCCGGCATGCGGGCCTTGGTGCAACCCACCGCCGACCAGCCGGTCGATTTGACCGTGCAGATGGTCGCCCTGTCGACCGCCGCGGCCGGCTATCAGGCGACGGCGACCGCCCTGGCCTCCATCCTGCGGACCGAGGACCAGGTCTCGAAGCTGATCGGCTAGCCCGGGCTAGAGTGCCTCAGTGCGCGACCGCCGTCGTTGCTCCAAGGGGGATGCCGGTGGGCTGGCTGACCACGTCCCACAGCCCGGCCTCGGGCATCCAGCGGGTTACCAACGTCTCATCGAGCGACAGTCCACGCTGCGGCGTCTTTTCATAGTCATAGATGCCGTCGATGCCGGGCTGGCCCTTCAGATGCAACAGGGTGTCGCGCAATTGCTGTGCGGTGGCGCCGGGCGGCAGCTTGCGGAGAGCCTCGACGATGATCAGGCCGGGATCCCAGGCCAGGACCGAGCCCTCGTCGGGGGTCTTGCCGGCCTCGGCATAGGCCGCAAAGAATTCCTTCTGCAGCCGTTCGACCTCTGCGTCGAGAGGGACGCGCCCCTTCTGCGCCACCGGCCACAGCGAGGACGGCAGGTAGAGCTCCTTGGGCAGGAAGGCGGCGAATTGCTTCATCTGCTCATAGGTCATGTTGCCGCCGGTGGTGCCCACCGGCAGGGTGATGCCGGCCTGCACCAGGCCGCGAAAGATGGTGCCGGCCGGCGAGCCGGTCGACCAGACGATGAAAGCCTGGGGTCCTGCCGCCCGCACATGTTCCATCTGGGCGGCGACGCTGACGTCGTTGATGTTGAAATGGACCCGTTCGACCAGCTTGATGTCGGCGTTCTCGGGATTGGCCAGCAATGCGTCGAAGCCACGGTCCGCGTCCTGGCCGGTGGCGTCGGTGCTGGTGGCCAAGGCCAGCCTGGTCCACCCCTTCATGCGGAAATAGCGGATCAGCGCATGCGCCTGATCGAGGGTGGACACGCTCGAAGTGAAGACATAGCCGCCGGCCGGCGGATGGATGCCGGCCGAGTGGCAGTACATCACGGGCCCGCCCTTGACCAGCGGGCCCATGGCATTGCAGGCGGAGACCAGGGACGAGCCGATGATCACCGGCGGCTGCTCGGCGACGATACCGCTGGTGATCTGCACGGCCACTTGCGGGTTCGATTGATCGTCGTGGAAGGCGAAGCGGATCGGCTGCCCATGGATGCCACCGCTCTTGTTGACGCTCTTTTCCAGGATGACCAAGGCATCATGTTCCTGCGTGCCGAGGAAGGCGCCGCTGCCGGTCAGCGACTCGATCACCGGGATCTCGAACACGCCGTCGGCGGCCCGCGCCGCGGGCATTCCGCCAATCGCCTGTGCCGCTACCGCCACGGCTGCCGCCATCAGGCCGCGGACACCCCGAGCTGCCCTTCGATTCATCTGTATTCCTCCCACGTAATCATTGTTCTGACGGGCCGCCGAGTTTGCGCTCGGGCCGCTTACCGTTGATCTTCAGGTAGTGCCGGAATGCGGCGTCACAAAGGCGTGCCTGGAGAAAGCTCGAGCCTACTGTTAGTGTCCCCAAGTCCGAGCCTTGTGGAGTAGATCGGTTGATGAAATCGGCAGGCGTCCTGGCCATCGTCGTGGCTATCGTATTCTCATTCGCCATGGCGGCGATACCCACCCCGGTCGAGGCCAGAGCCGGCAGGAGCAGCAGCATGGGCAGCCGCGGGACCCGCACCTACACGGCTCCGGCCCCGCCGGCCGGTGGGACCCTCGGCGCCGCCAAACCGATCGAACGTAGCGTAACACCGCCTCCTTCGACCATGGCCGCACCGCCGCCCGCCGCCATGACCGCACCGGCGATGGCACCGTCGCGCCCCGGTCTGTTCGGCTCCCACCCGTTCGTCAGCGGCCTGATGGGCGGCCTGATCGGCGCCGGTATCGGTTCCATGCTGTTTGGCGGTCACTTCTTCGGGGAAGGCGCCGGAGGGTTCCTCGGTGTGGTCGTCCAGATCCTGCTGCTGGTGCTGGTGGTGCGTCTCGCCGTTGGATACTTCCGTCGTCGCAGTGCGCCGGGCGGCTTTCAGGTGATCACCCCGCAACCGATGCTGACTTCCGCCTCGGCAGGGCCGGCAAGCCGCGCCGCCAGTCCGGTGGAGTTCGAGTTGACCCAGGCCGACCTGGCCGAAATCCAACGGCTGCTCGATGGCATTCAGGGCGCTTGGAGCGAAGGCGATGTCGGCCTGCTGCACCGCCTCGCCACCTCCGAGATGGCCGGCTATTTCGAGGGGCAGTTGGCCGAGGACCGGCAGCGGGGGGTCCAGAACCGGGTCGAGGCGGTGCAATTGCTGAAGGGCGACGTCAACGAGACCTGGCACGAGGGGGCGCTGCAATACGCCACGGTCAGCATGCAATGGCGGGCTTTGGACTATACCCTGCGCCGCGACAACGGCGCTGTCGTCGACGGTGATCGGCAGCGGCCAACCGACAGCGCCGAAGTCTGGACGGTGGTCCGCCAACCAGGCGGAGCGTGGCAATTGAGCGCCATTCAGCAATTGCAGCTGCTCAACTGAGTGCTGGGCCATGATGATGCCCTGCCGGCGGGGCACCAGCGAGGCCTCTCTTCAGCTCGACAGATGCGGCAGCAGCTTCAGCGCGTTGGCACTGGTGATGGCCCGCAATTGGGGCGCCGACAAACCGAGCTTGCGCAGATTGGCCAATTGGAAGTCGGTGCCGACGTAAGGATAGTCGGTCCCGAACAGCACCTGCGACGCGGGCGCCAATTTCAGCAGGGCTCCCATCGAGGTCGGGCTGGTGGCGTTGGCGGTGTCGTAATGCAGGCGCTGGAACTCGTAGTCGGCCGGCGTCCAGGCGACCTGGGTGGCGAAATGCGGGATCTTGCGCTGGTCCTCCCAGTCGAGCCATCCCTTCTGATAGGCGGGAGCGTAGAAATGGTGGTGGATGTCGATCACCTTCGGCCGTCGTTCGGCCGCCATGCTTTCGCCGGGCAGGCAGGCGGCAGCACCGGCCGCGCCGGCCAAAGCAAGGAACTGTCGACGGGATGTGCAGTTGTGGGAATCGCTTCCCAATAACGAGGCGAAGCGGCCCTGATTCTGCTGTGTCATAGACTTCCTCCCGGAACAAGCCATCAGTTTCTGTGCGGGCATTTATTATGCCGTTTTTACTATGACCGTCGGAATACCTGACTTTGCCAAGCAAGCTGGATTGTAACGACAGTATCAGGGATCTTTCTTGCGTAACAGAGGGTGGAAGACTTCCCTGGTCGTCTGGAGTGAGAAAGGCGCTGACCACCAAGGCCACCAAGCACACCAAGCGAGATGAGCGGTCGAACGCAACATCATCGGCGACGGAATAGCTGTGCCGTCTTGTAAGGCATCTTGGTGCCCTTTGTGCCCCATCTTGGTGGTTCGCCAACCTGGCGGGGCCGTTCCGCGTCCTAGACCGGTGCCCGGGTATCGCCGTGGCGGTTGAGGATCGCCCATACCGCGATGGCCGGTTCGTCGCCGATCGCCCATAGGCGATGCGGCGTCTGCGCGTCGAAGGAGACCGAATCGCCCGGGGCCAGTTCGAAGCTGTCGAAGCCGATGCTGACGCCCAGGCGGCCGCTGATCAGATAGGCGTATTCCTTGCCGCCGTGGCGCATCATCGAATCGGGAGCGCAGGAGGCGCCGCCGACTTCGTAGACCACGTAAAGGAACTCCACCTCGCGGTCGGGCTGGGCGGTCAGCCGCTCCCAACGCACGCCGGATGCCAGGCGGATAGCCTTGCGGTCGCTCTGCCGCTGAACGGTTGCGGCGGTTTGTGGTGCTTCACGCGACTGGGCCGGTAGTTCATTGTCCCTGAACAGTTCGTCCAGGAGCAGGCCGAGCTCGTTGGCCATCGCATAAAGGGTCGCCACCGACGGGGTAACCCGCCCATGCTCGATCTGCGAAATCAGGCTGGCCGACACTCCGATCCGCCGCGCCAGGGCGCGCAGGCTCAATTCCGAGCGTTCGCGGGCCAGCCTGAGGCGCCGGCCGAGGCAGGCGGGGGGCTCGGCGGCCTCGGCCACGGCTGGCAACTCCAAATGCGGCTTGACGCTCATTGTCGGCCCAGGGTATCGTTTACTGGCACTTAACAGTTGGCATTGTAGCCGGCGACAGGAGGATCGACAAGCATGCATCACATGTTGCGCGCCGAAGATATCCGCCTCACCGCCGCCTATCCGGGCCACAGCGCGCTGTACAGCCGTTGCGCCCTGGTCGATCGGGCGGCGGGCGCCGTGCATACCGGCTTCGGCCTGTGCCGGCTGGAGGCCGAGGGGCATGTCGGCACCCATGTGCAATCCTTCGAAGAGAGTTTCTATGTCGTCGAGGGTGAGCCCACTCTGGTCCTCGACGGCCACGCCTATCGGTTGTTTCCGGGGGCCTGCGGATTGATTCCGGTGGGCGTGCCGCATGCCTGGCGTGGCGACCGCGAGGGCCACGCCAAATGGCTCGACATGCTGGCGCCGCAACCGCGCGACGAGGGCGGCCCGGCCGACACCTTCTTCCTCGGTCCGCCGAACGAAGTCGAGGCACAGGCGGTCGATATCCGCGACCCGCGGTCCCGGCACCTGTTCCGCATGGCCGATTCCGAGATCGTGCTGGACAATCTGAAGCGCGGCGCCGGGGCCAATGCCCCCACCGTCTCGGCAAGCATGGCGACGGCGCTGCTGGCCTATAGCGGGATCGCCGTGAAGATGCTGGTCGACCAGCGGCTCGACGCCGTACTGCACACCATGTTCATGGTTGAATACCAGCCGGGCGGGGTGGCCCAGCCGCACGACCATCCATTGGAAGAGACCTATTACATCCTGGACGGCGAAGTCGAAGCGGTGGCCGACGGGGTGCGTTACACCCTGCGGCCCGGCGACCTGCTGTGGACCGGGGTCGGTTCGGTGCACGCCTTTTACAACACCAGCCAGGGCACGGTTCGCTGGCTGGAGACCCAATCACCGCAGCCACCGGCGCGCCATTCCTATCGCTTTAGTCGCGACTGGGAGTATCTTGGCGAGAAGCTCGCCGCACCATGAACGTCGCTGCGGTTGCGAGACCGCGCATCGCGGTCGCTTAAATCCACATTTTTGAGGGAGACAGGGGAATGTCTGGAACAGGTTGCGCTCTAGTCGTCGGCGGAACGGGCGGTATCGGCAAGGAGCTTGCCAAGCTTCTCGCCCAGCGCGGCGAAGAGGTGATCATCACCGGTCGTGATGCGGCACGCGCGCAAAGCGTGGCCAGCGAGATCGGCGGCAAGGTTCGGGGTCTGGCCGTCGATCTCGGCAAGCCCGAGGAAATCGCCGCCGCACTGGCCGGCGTTGGGCCGGTCACCCATCTGGTGCTGTCAGCCATCGACCGCGACGACAACAAGGTGCGGGACTTCAAGATTGCCGGCGCCCTGCGCCTGGTGACGATGAAACTGGTCGGCTATGCCGAAGTGATCCACACCCTGGTGCCGCGGCTGACGCCCGACGCCTCGATCGTCGTCTATGGCGGCCAGGCCAAGGAGCGGCCCTATCCGGGTTCGACCACGGTCTCGACGGTGAATGGCGGGGTCAGCACGATGATCCACAGCCTGGCGGTCGAACTGGCGCCGATCCGCATCAATGCCCTGCATCCGGGTATCGTCGGCGACAGTCCGGCCTGGAACGGCAAGCCGCCGGCGGTTCTCGAGGCGGTGCGCGCGCGCACCCCGACCGGCCGTCTGGCGACCATGGAGCAGGTCGCCCAAGCCACCCTGTTCCTGCTCGACAACCAGGCGATCAATGGCGTCAACCTGGCGGTCGACGGAGGTTGGCTGCTGATGTGATCCTTTAGAAGTGGGGCCG
>CAIOJO010000413.1 GCA_903858635.1 uncultured Telmatospirillum sp.
CATGCGCATCTTCTTCATCGCCGGGGCCAGCGTCGGGGTCATCGGCACGGCCGGCGGGGTGGCGCTCGGGCTGGCCTTCGCCGCCAACATCGAGTCGATCCGCCGCTTCCTGCAAACCCTCACGGGGCGCGAGCTGTTTTCCGCCGAGATCTATTTTCTCAGCCAGTTGCCGGCCAAGGTCGATCCGGTCGAGGTGGTCACCGTGGTGCTGATCGCCCTCGGCCTGTCCTTCGCCGCCACCATCTATCCGTCATGGCGGGCGGCCCGGCTCGATCCGGTCGAGGCGTTGCGCTATGAGTGAGGCGACCCTGGTCCTCGACCGCATCGGCCGCAGCTTCTCGCAGGGGCGGGACGCCCTAAAGGTCCTGGACGGGGCGTCCCTCACCGTGGCCCGCGGCGAGATGGTCGCTCTGGTCGGCCCCTCGGGCGCCGGCAAGTCGACCCTGCTGCATATCGCCGGCCTGCTGGAGAAACCGGATACCGGCGAGGTGCTGATCGGCGGCGAGGCCTGCGGCAAGCTACCCGACGACCGCCGCACCCGGATTCGCCGCAAGGCCTTGGGCTTCGTCTACCAGTACCACCATCTGCTGCCGGAGTTCTCGGCCCTGGAGAACATCGTCCTGCCGCAGATGATCGCCGGTGTCGACCGTCGGGTCGCCGCGGTGAAAGCGCTCGACCTGCTCGGCCGCATGGGACTGGCGGCGCGGGCCGAGCACCGTCCCGGCCAGCTGTCGGGCGGCGAACAGCAGCGGGTGGCGATCGCCCGCGCCCTGGCCAACGATCCCAGCCTGCTGCTGGCCGACGAACCGACCGGCAATCTCGATCCGCACACCGCCGAATCGGTGTTCGACGAATTGCTGCTGCTGGTGCGTGGGGCCGGCTTGGCCGCCCTGGTGGCCACCCACAATCCCGAACTGGCCCGCCGCATGGACCGCGTGGTGACGCTGAAGGATGGCCAGCTGCTGGCGGTTTAGGGGCCAACCCGCAGCGGTTGCAGATCTTAGAGAATTGCCTCACACGCTCGGCAGTTCATGGTAAAATGTGTCGACCGTAGACCGAAAAGACGCCGCCATGAACCGGGACGATATCCTCGCCATTCTGCGCCATCGGCAGGCCGAGCTGACCCGCATGGGCGTGCGCCACGCCGCCCTGTTTGGGTCGGTCGCAAGGGGCGATGATCGGCCGGACAGTGATGTCGATGTCATGATCGAGGTCAACTCGGCCGTCGTACGCGGTATCTTTGCCATCGGCCATATCCAACAGTCCATTCAGGACTGGATCGGGCGGCCCGTTGATCTTGCAAGGCGCGACCGGCTTCGGCCCGGGGTCGCACGAGAAGCCGAACAAGACGCGGTCGATGCCTTCTAGTCGGCCAATAGACCGCCTTCGTGACGTCGCCGATGACTGTGAACGTATTCTGACGTACACGGCCGACATGGATTTCGCCGCCTATGCCGCCGACAGCAAAACCAGGGACGCTGTCGAACGTTGTTTCCAGCGGATCAGCGAAGCGGCATGCAAACTCGGCGGTTATCTCGACGCCCTATACCCGACAGTCGATTGGAAAGGCGCGCGCGGAATCGGTAATCCGCTTCGCCATCAATACGACCAGATCAGCGCAGCCGATTTGTGGGACGGCATCGTTAATGATGTGCCCGGATTGTGTCGATCGGCGCGGGACGAGATTGCCCGGTTGGAGGCAGCGGGGGCGGCCGGGAACAATATTTGAGTGCCCTCAGGTACCGCCAGCTGCTGGCGGTGTAGGGGCCGCGGCGTCAGACGGCGTGCGGACGCACCGCCGCTGCGATCGAGATCACTGTCAGGCCCGTGATCGCCGCGAGCGCGACTGCCGAAAACATAGAGCGCGGCCAAGCGGTCGCCGTAGGCGCGCACCAAGGCCGCTTTGACTTTTCGCGCCACTGCTTCGCTCTGTGCGTCCATGATACGACCTCTAATAGCACGGGATTATAGAGCCAGATCGTCGTTATCGCCAAGGAACGAACCTGCAGGAGATGGGCCACTTGATGCGATGGCGGGCAGGCCTAAACGCGTCAGAGGACCAGAAGGCGGCCTTCGTCGATGGGCAATTGGGTTTCGGGTACAACCAATACAACGAGTCCCGCCGGCTGGACGCCTTTGCCACCACCGCCACGGCCCGATTTGGCGGTCGCCAGTATCTGGCCAAGGCCACCGTCGGATACGACGTTGCCACCCAGAATTTGGTGGTGACGCCGCTGGCCGGGCTGCGACCCTTAGCTAACCCGCCTTCCGCAACACGGCCGCGTGGCTACGGCGGATGGTCGGCCGTGCCGCGACGGTCAGGCCGGCGGCCTTGGCCGCGATCAGTTCCGCCGCGAAGGCCGCCGTGTTGACATGGCCGGCCGGCTCGACCAGGAGCAGGCTGCCCTCCGGCTTCAGGGTCGCGGCCGTTTGTGCGAAGAAGGCCCTGCTGTCGGGCATTTCGTGGACCACGGCAAAGGCCAGCACCAGGTCGACGCAGCCCTTGAGGTCGTCGACCTGCAGGCTGTCGGGGGCGGCCAGGCGGGTTTCGATGCGCCCGGCCAGCCCGTCCCTGGCGGCGCGCCGCCGCAGCCCGTCCAGCATCCGCGGCTGCAGGTCGACCGCCACCACGCGGCCGGCCTCGCCCACCAGGCGGGCCACATCGAGGGTGAAGAAGCCCATGCCCGGTCCCGGCTCCAAGACGGTCATTCCGGCCCGCACATAGGGCGCCAGCAGAGCCGGCGGCAATTGCCACAGGCGACGCAGCGGGCTGGCCAACAGGGGGCCGAGCCACCACGGGCAGACATGCGCCATGACATCCCTCCATCGGCTGCAGACGCCGCCCATTCTACCATCGGGTGCGCAGGCGGTCGGGCGTTTCAACAAATCACCTATGCTGATTTCCCCTATCAGGGATTGCATCCGGCGACAACCTCTACTGAAGGTGGTAGCATGAAATACCGATCGGGCCTCCGGCTCGCTCTCCTGTCCGGCATTTCCGCCATGCGAGACGACATCGCCATCTCCTGCCTGAAGGTCGACCGACGGCGTCTGGTCGTCGCCTTGGCGGGGGCTTTGGATTTTGTCGGCATCGATGAATTCCAGCATGCCAAGCGGGTGGCCCTGATGGCGCGGCGTTGCGCCATCGCCCTCGGGTGGGACGAAGCGACCCGCGATCTGCTGCTGGACGCCGCCTTGCTGCATGACTGCGGGGTCTCCTCCGATCGCGAGCACACGGCGCTGATCAACGAACTGGAATGGGCCGCCACCAACGCCCATTGCCAACGGGGCGCGCGCTATCTGACGGCGGTGCCGGTTCTGGCACATCTGGTTCCCTTGGTGCTGCATCACCACAGCCATTGGGACAGGCTGAAGGACAGCGGGCTGGGGGCGGCGGCGTGGCAGGCCAATCTGATTTTCCTGGCCGATCGCGTCGACATGCTGCGGGCCGCCGGACATGACGGAGGGCAAATCCGCGAGGTCATCCGGCGCTATGCCGGCAGCTTCTTCGAGCCCCGCCTGGTGGCCGCCTTCGAACGGGTTTCGCTCGGCGAGGACTTCTGGTCGGGTTTGACGCCGACGGCGGTCGAGGCGGAACTCGACAGCCTGGTGGCCCAGGGTTGCGGCTTGACGGTGGACTTCCCGACGCTGCGTGCCATCGCCTTGATGTTCGCCCGGATCATCGATGCCAAGAGCCACTTCACCGAGGAACATTCGGTCGGCGTGGCCCGGCTGGCCCGCTGGCTGGGGCAATGCTTCGGCTTGCCGCTGCGGCGGTGCGACGAACTGGAGGTGGCTGGGTTGCTGCACGATCTCGGCAAGCTCAAGGTGCCCGACAGCATTCTGGAAAAGCCCGCTCCGCTGTCCGAGGCGGAATGGGCGATCATGCGGCGCCACAGCTTCGACAGTTGGCAGATCCTGCGGCAGGCCTTCGGCGACGGACATATCGCCGACTGGGCCGGATGCCACCACGAGACCCTGTGCGGTAGCGGCTATCCCTTCCACCGGCGGGGGCCCGAGTTGAGCTTCGAGGCGCGCATCGTCGCGGTTGCCGATGTGGTGCAGGCCCTGGCCCAGGACCGGCCTTACCGCAACGGACTCGACGCCAGGCAGATCGGGCTCGCGCTGGAGCGCATGGTCGACGAGGGCAAGCTGGATCCTGCGATCATTGCCGCGGTGCGGCCGCATCTCGACGACTGCCGGCAGATCGCCCTGCAGGAGCCGCATCCGGGCGCCCGCCAACGGCCCGTGGTCGCAACCACAGGCCGATAATCCCCGCTCAATTTCTACGCCAGGACTTGCCGGGATGCTGCCGTCTACCCAATATGGCCAAGAGACGCAAAATCAGGGAGAACGTCAAAATGCGGAGCTATGTCTTGACCGGCCTGGCTTGTGCCGGGCTGTTCGTCGCGGTGTCAGCCCGGGCGCAACAGGCGCCGGAGGCGATCAGCCAGCCGGTGCCCGAGGTGATGCCCTTCGACGTCCCGTATGGCACGCCGATCAATCTGGCGACGGCGCGCAAAGTGCTGGCCGCCGCCGAAGCCGAAGCCCAGAAGCGTAATTGGAAGATGAATTGCGCGGTGGTCGAGCCGACCGGCGACCTGGTCGCCTTCGAGAAGATGGATGGGGCCCAGTACGCCTCGATCCAGATTGCGCAGGAGAAGGCCCGCACGGCGGCCCGTTTCCGGCGGTCCACCAAGATCTTTTTCGACGTGGTCAAGGGGGGCAATCCCTATGTCCTCGGCTTTCCCGGGATGCTGCCGTCGGAAGGGGGATTTCCGTTGATCCAGGCGGGCAAGCTGATCGGCGCCGTCGGCTGCAGCGGCGGGACCGGTAACCAGGACGCCACGGTGGCCATGGCCGGCACCGAAATGGTCAAATAGGGCAGGCAGTCCGAGCGGCGGAAGGCCGGACTCCGCCGCGGCGGCGGCGTGACCCCTTTGTCGCGTCCGCCGTGTTTGCCATCACGATAACCACCGAAGGAGGCGGAGGATGACGCCAGTGGTCGCGGTGATCGCCGCGGGTGCCATGGGAAGTGCGGTCGGCCGGCGTCTGGTCGAGAACGGGGTGACGGTGCTGACCTCGCTGGCCGGGCGCAGCGCCGCCACCGAACAGCGGGCCCGTGCCGCCGGCATGACGCCGGTGGCCGACGAAGCCCTGGCCGCCGCCGACATCCTGTTGTCGATCCTGCCGCCGGCCGAGGCGGAGGGCCTGGCCGAGCGGCTGTCGGCGCTGTTCGCCACGGCGCCGGCGAAGCCGCTGTTCGTCGACTGCAATGCGATCTGTCCCGATACCGTGCTCCGCATCGGCGCCGTGGTCGCGGCCAGCGGCACCCCGTTCCTCGACGCCGGCATCATCGGTCCGCCGCCCACAGCGGGGGGCAAGGGGCCGAGCTTCTATGTCTCGGGGCCGGATGCGGCGCGGCTGCTGTCCCTGGCTCCGTTCGGCCTGGAGATCCGGCCGATGGATGGCCCGCTGGGCGCCGCATCGGCGCTCAAGATGTCTTATGCCGGCATCACCAAGGGGCTGACCGCGCTTGCTGCGGCGATGATGTTGGCGGCCACCCGGGCCGGCGCCGCCGACGCCTTGCGCCAGGAACTGGCGGCCAGCCAGCCGCAGCTGCTGGCCTGGTTCACCCGCCAGCTGCCGTCGATGTACCCGAAAGCCTACCGCTGGGTCGCCGAAATGGAGGAGATCGCCGCCTTCGTCGGTGCCGACCCGGCCGCCCGGACCATGTTCGAGGGCGCCGCCGCTCTCTATGAGAGGCTGGCCGAGGACTTCCGCGCCGAACAGCGGGAAACCGGCGCCCTGTCGGGTTTTCTGGGGCAGTAGCGGCGGGGTGCCGCTGTGCACCCCCAGTCGTCATTCCCGCGAAAGCGGGAATCCAACGGTGGCATGGACCCCCGCCTTCGCGGGGGTGACGAAAAGCAGGAATTGCAGCCTGAACGCAATCCGCACTACCGCAGCCGCAGACCCTTGCCGTTGGACGCCTCGCGGCGGAGCAGGGAGGGGAGGTCGTTCCACACATAGGCGACGGTGTCGACCGGGCCGCTGCCCACCGTCATCGAGCCGGTGGCGATCAGCTTGCCGCCCAGCCGTTCATAGAAATAGCGGGCCGGATTGACCCGCAGCACCCAGATCAGGGCGGAGCGCATTCCGGTCTGCACCAGATCGGCGAACATGCTCACCAGCAGTTGGCGCCCGATGCCCTGATTCTGCGCCTCGGGCAGCACATAGAGCATCGAAATCTCGCCCTCGTAGCCCAGTGCGCGCTGGCGCAACGGGCCGCAATTGCCGAAGCCCTGCAGGCTGCCGGCCTCGTCCGCCCATACCCAGACCCGGCCGCGGCCGTGGCGCAGCAGGGTCGACCACAGGTTGGTCTGCCGCTCGACCGACATGCCGAGCAACAGCCGGTCGGACAGCATGCCGGCATAGGTGTTGCGCCACGTCTCCACCTCGATGCGGGCGATGGTCCGGGCATCCCTGACCTCGGCCTGCCTGGCCGCCATTGTCACCTCCACGTCGCCGGTGCGCTGCCGGGCATGGATCCGTCGCTGCGGCGATATCTTACACCACTTGGCGCCCCGGCGGATGAGCATTAGACTTAGGCCGCCATGCCACATGCCGAGTTCGTCCATCTGCGGGTGCACACCGCTTATTCGCTGTCCGAAGGCGCCATCAAGATCAAGCAGTTGGTCAAGCTGTGCCAAACCCTCGGCATGCCGGCGGTGGGCATTGCCGATACCGGCAATCTGTTCGGCGCCCTGGAGTTCTCGTCGGCCTGCGCCGAGGCGGGTATTCAGCCGATCATCGGCGTGCAGATGCAGATCCGGCGCGAGGACGAGGCGGCCAAGGGCTTCGGCGCAGGCCGCGACCCCGGTCGCAAACCCGAGCCCGACCAGTTGGTGTTGCTGGTGCAGAACGAGGCGGGTTACGGCAATCTGCTGAAGCTGGTGTCGAAAGCGTTCCTCGGGACCGATGCCGGGGAGACGCCGCAGGTGGCCTTGGCCGAGCTGGAGGCTCGCTCCGACGGGCTGCTCGCCCTGACCGGCGGGCCCCGGGGCGCGGTGGCCCGCCTGCTGGCTGAAGGCCAGGCCGACAAGGCCGAAGCCCTGTTGGCTCGTCTCGCCGCCGCCTTTCCGGGACGGCTCTATGTGGAGCTGCAGCGGCATGGTGTCGAGACCGAAAACCTGGTCGAGCCGGGGCTGGTGGCCCTGGCCTACGCCCAGGATCTGCCCCTGGTCGCCACCAATGAGCCGTTCTTCGCCAATGCCGGCATGTACGAAGCGCATGACGCCCTGCTGTGCATCGCCGAAGGCACCTATGTCAGCCAGGACAACCGCCGCCGCCTGACCCCCGAGCACCGCTTCAAGTCGGCCGCCGAGATGCGCGAACTGTTCGCCGACCTGCCGGAGGCGGTGGACAATACCCTGGTGGTCGCCCGCCGCTGCGCCTTCATGGTCAGCAAGCGCAAGCCGATCCTGCCGCCGTTCCGCATGGAAGGGCAGACCGAGGCCGACATGCTGCATCGCAAGTCGCTGGACGGCCTCGAGCAGCGCCTGGAAAAGCACGTCTTCACCCCGGATATGGACGAGGCGGAACGGGAACATGCGGCCCGGCCCTATCGCGAGCGGATGGAGTACGAACTGGGGGTGATCCTGCAGATGGGGTTCCCCGGTTACTTCCTGATCGTCGCCGACTTCATCCAATGGGCCAAGGCGCATGGGGTTCCGGTGGGACCGGGGCGCGGTTCCGGCGCCGGGTCGGCGGTGGCCTGGGCCTTGACCATCACCGACCTCGATCCCTTGCGCTGGGGCCTCCTGTTCGAGCGGTTCCTCAATCCGGAACGCGTCTCGATGCCCGACTTCGATATCGACTTCTGCCAGGACAAGCGGGACCGGGTGATCCATTACGTGCAGGAGCGCTACGGCTACGACCAGGTGGCGCAGATCATCACTTTCGGTAAGCTGCAGGCCCGCGCCGTGCTGCGCGACGTCGGGCGCGTCCTGCAGATGCCCTATGGCCAGGTCGACCGCCTGTGCAAGCTGGTGCCCAACAATCCGGCCCAGCCGGTCACCCTCGACGAGGCGATCGAAAAGGAACCGCTGCTCAAGGAGATGCAGAAGAGCGACGAGACGGTCGCCCATCTGCTCGATATCGGCCTGAAGCTGGAAGGGCTGTATCGCCACGCCTCGACCCATGCCGCCGGCGTGGTGATCGGCGACCGCCGCCTCGACGACCTGGTGCCGCTGTACCGCGATCCGCGCTCGGACATGCCGGTCACCCAGTTCAACATGAAATGGGTCGAGGCGGCCGGCCTGGTCAAATTCGACTTCCTCGGCCTGAAGACGCTGACCGTGCTGAACCGCGCGGTCGAGATCATCCAGCGGACCCACCGCACGACGATCGATCTGTCGGCCATCCCGCTCGACGACAAGGCCACCTACGACATGCTGGCCCGCGGCGAAACGGTGGGCGTGTTCCAGCTGGAAAGTTCGGGCATGCGCGACGTGCTGCGCAAGATGCGGGCCGACTGCTTCGAAGACATCATCGCCGTGGTCGCCCTCTATCGGCCGGGGCCGATGGACAACATCCCGCATTACATCGCCGTCAAGCATGGGGCCGAAGCGGCCGATTACATGCATCCGCGCCTGGAACCGATCCTCAAGGAAACTTTCGGGATCATGATCTACCAGGAACAGGTGATGCAGATCGCCCAGGAACTGTCCGGCTATACGCTGGGCGGCGCCGATCTGTTGCGCCGGGCCATGGGCAAGAAGATCCAGGCGGAGATGGACGCCCAACGCAAGCTGTTCGTCGACGGCGCGGTGGCGCGCGGGGTCGAGCCGGCCAAGGCCTCGGAGATCTTCGATCAGGTCAACAAGTTCGCCGGCTACGGCTTCAACAAATCGCATGCCGCCGCCTATGCCCTGGTGGCCTATCAGACGGCTTGGCTGAAGGCCAATTACCCGGTCGAGTTCATCGCCGCGTCGATGACCTTCGACATGCACAACACGGACAAGCTGAACGTCTTCCGCCAGGAGCTGGACCGGTTGAAAATCAGCCTGCTGCCGCCCGACGTCAACAAATCGGGCGCCGATTTCTGGGTCGAGCCGGCGGATGCCCAGCCGGCGGTGCGATACGCCTTGGCCGCGGTGAAGAATGTCGGCGCCGCCGCCATGGATGGCCTGGTGGCCGAACGGCAGAAGGGCGGTGCGTTCAAGGACCTGGCCGATTTCGCCCGGCGCATCGACGGCAAGTCGATCAATAAGCGGCAGTTGGAGAATCTGGTGCGGGCGGGAGGGTTCGACAGCCTGCACAAGAGCCGGGCGCAGCTGTTCGATGGCATCGAAGTCGTCCTGCGCGAGGCTTCCGCCGCCGCCAGCGAACGGGAATCCGGCCAGTCGAGCCTCTTCGGCGGGGTCGCCGGGGCGGCGCCGCGGGTGGTGCTGCCGGCGCGGCCCGAGTGGCCGCCGGCGGAAAAGCTGCAGAACGAATTCGAAGCGATCGGCTTCTATCTGTCGGCACATCCGATGGATGCCTATGCCAAGAGCCTGCGTCGGCTGGGCGTGATGAAGGTGGCCGAGGTGCCCCGACACCTGGCGGCCGGCGGCAAGAGCCGCCTGCAATTGGCCGGGACGCTCAACGCCAAGCAGGAACGCATCTCGAGCCGCGGCAGCCGCTACGCTTTCCTGACCATCTCGGATGCCTCGGGGCTGTTCGAAGTGATGGTGTTCGCCGAAGTGCTGGCGGCGGCCCGCGAGCTCCTCGAACCCAACGCGCCCCTGTTGCTGACCGTCGAGGCCAGGGTCGAGGAGGAGCAGCTCAAGCTGACCTGCCAGCAGATCGACAGCCTCGACGTGGCGGCGGCGAAAGCCGCGGCCGGCTTGCGGATCACCATCCGCGACGAGACGCCATTGAAGCCGTTGCAGGAGATCGTCGCCAAGGAACCACGCGGCCGCGGCCGTATCGCCCTGGTGGCGCAAACCGAAGCGCGTGAGGTCGAAGCCTGGCTGGCCACCGGCTTCGCCCTGACCCCCGGCCTGATCGGTATCCTGCGCAACATTCCCGGCATCGTCGAAGTCCAGGAGCTATAGCCGTAGTAAACCCACCCCCCATCGAGGGGGAGGGCTTAAGGGCTGCGTTTGTTCTTGCCAAAGCCGCCGCGAGCCGCTATTTAGCGCGGCACAAATCCGCACGCGGGAATGCGCGCGGCCCGGTGGGCCGTTCGCTCCGGTGCCGGCACTGCCGGCAGACTCCCGCGGAGGTTTAACCGGAGAAGCAAAGGACTTTCTCATGGCTCTGCCATCATTCACCATGCGTCAGCTGATCGAAGCTGGCGTTCATTTCGGTCACAATACCCGCCGCTGGAACCCGAAGATGGCCCCGCATCTCTTCGGGGTGCGCAACGGCATCCACATCATCGACCTGCAGCAGAGCGTGCCGATGCTCCATCGGGGCATGCAGGCGGTTCGCGACGTCGTCGCCGGGGGCGGCCGCGTCCTGTTCGTCGGCACCAAGCGGGCTGCCGCCGACATCGTCGCCGAATCGGCCAAGCGCTGCGGCCAGTACTACGTCAATCACCGTTGGCTCGGCGGCATGCTGACCAACTGGAAGACCATCTCGCACTCGATCAAGCGCCTGCGCGAGATCGAAGAGCGGATGGCCGGGGGCGGCGTTGCCGGCCTGACCAAGAAGGAGCAGCTCAATCTGTCCCGCGAACAGGATAAGCTCGAGCGGGCGCTGGGCGGCATCAAGGAAATGGGCGGCCTTCCCGATATCCTGTTCATCATCGACACCAACAAGGAGTCGCTGGCGGTGCAGGAGGCCAACAAGCTGAATATTCCCGTGGTCGCCATTCTCGACAGCAATTCGGATCCGTCCGGCGTCACCTATCCGATCCCGGGTAACGACGATGCGCTGCGGGCCATCCAGACCTATTGCGATCTGTTCGCCGGGGCGGTGCTGGACGGCATCCAGGCGGAAATGTCGCGGACCGGCACCGATATCGGCGAGCAGGTCGAGGTTCCGGTCGAAGTGATGCCGGAACCCGTGGTCGAAGCGATCGTCGAGGCGGCTCCTGTCGTCGAGGACCTGGCGACGGCGATCGAGGCGGCGCCCGGCGTCGAGGAACAGCCGAGCGCCTGACCTCGGGGTCGGTTCGTCGGATTCACCGATTGGCGGCGGCACGAGGCCGCCGCCATTTGTTTAACCTGCGTTCCCACGCATCATCATAAGAGGACTCCCATGGCCGAGATTTCCGCCTCGCTTGTCAAGGAACTGCGCGAGAAGACCGGCGTTGGCATGATGGACTGCAAGAAGGCGCTGGCCGAGACCGCCGGGGACATCGAAGCGGCGGTCGACTGGCTGCGCAAGAAGGGCCTGGCCTCGGCCGCCAAGAAGGCCGGCCGCATCGCCGCCGAAGGATTGGTGGCGGTGGCGGCCAAGGGCGGCAAGGGTGCCCTGGTCGAGATCAATGCCGAGACCGACTTCGTCGCCCGCAACGAACAGTTTCAGGGCTTTGTCCGCAGCGTCGGCGAGCTCGCCCTGGACCAGGGCGACGACGTCGCCCAGCTGAAGGCCGCCAAGCTGGCCGATGGCAAGACCATCGACGAAGAGCTGACCGCCCTGATCGCCACCATCGGCGAGAACATGAACTTCCGCCGCGCCAAGCTGCTGTCGGTGAGCCAGGGCGTGGTCGCCAGCTATATGCACAGCGCGATCGCCCCCGGCCTGGGCAAGATCGGCGTGCTGGTCGCCCTCGAATCGACCGCCGATGCCGGCAAGCTGGCCGACCTCGGCAAGCAGATCGCCATGCATGTGGCAGCGGCCAATCCGCTGTTCCTGTCGGTCGAATCGGTCGATCATACGGCGCTCGATCGGGAACGGGCGGTGCTGACCGAGCAGGCGGCGACCTCCGGCAAGCCGGCCAACGTCATCGAGAAGATGGTCGAGGGCCGGATCCGCAAGTACTACGAAGAAGTCGTCCTGTTGGAGCAGCTGTTCGTCATCGACGGCGAGACCAAGATCGCCAAGGTGGTGGAAAACGCCGCCAAGACCCTCGGCGCCCCGGTCAAGCTGACCGGTTTCGTACGCTTTGCCTTGGGCGAGGGGATCGACAAGGAGCAGAAGGACTTCGCGGCCGAGGTGGCGGCGCAACTGGGCCGCTGAGCGCGGCCGGCGGATGCCGGCAGCGACGCGAAGAAGCCGGCGGCGGGGCCGGGCGAATCGGCCCCTCCGTTAGGCCAGAAATGGCGCGACAGTGGCAGGGAATGGTGTATCATCCCTGCCGCTGGCGGCGCGTTTCGCCCGTATTCACGCCATTTTTGGCTCTCGTTCAAAGCATCCAAAACAAAGGCTGACGCCAATGCCCGATGCTCCCAAGTTCCGTCGCGTGCTGCTGAAGCTGTCGGGCGAAGGTCTGATGGGCGGCCAGGACTACGGGTTGGACGGGGCGACAGTGACCCGTATCGCCGAGGAAATCGGCTTCGTGGTCGGACAAGGCATCCAGGTCTGCCTGGTCATCGGCGGCGGCAACATCTTCCGCGGCGTGTCCGGAGCGGCAGCCGGCATGGAACGCACCAGCGCCGACTACATGGGCATGCTGGCCACCGTCATCAACGCGCTGGCCATGCAGAACGCCCTCGAGCGGATTGGTCTGTCGACCCGGGTCCAATCGGCGATCACCATGCCGATGGTCTGCGAGCCCTATATCCGTCGTCGGGCGATCCGCCATATGGAAAAAGGCCGCATCGTCATATTCGCCGCCGGGACCGGCAATCCCTTCTTCACCACCGATACGGCGGCCGCCCTGCGCGCCGTCGAAATGAACTGCGACGTTCTGATCAAGGCCACCCAGGTGGACGGGGTCTATTCGGCCGATCCCCGCCGGGTGAAGGATGCGGTACGCTATGATAGCCTGACCTTCATGGATGTATTGGCGAACGATCTGCAGGTGATGGACGCGACGGCCATTGCCCTGTGTCGGGAGAACGACCTGCCGATCCTGGTCTTCAACCTGCAGGAGGAGGGCGCATTGGCGAAGGTGGTGGCGGGTCAGGGTCGGTTTACGATCATTCAAGAAGGAAACTGAAGCCGTGTCGGTAACGAATTACCCGGATCTCAAGAAGGATCTGAAGCGCCGCATGGATAGTGCGGTCGAGGTGCTGAAGAAGGAATTCGGCGGCTTGCGAACCGGCCGCGCGTCGGTCAGCCTGCTGGAACCGGTGATGGTCGAGGCCTATGGCAATTCCATGCCGCTCAACCAGGTGGGCAACATCAATGTGCCCGAGCCGCGGATGATCACCGTCCAGGTGTGGGACAAGGGGATGGTCAAGGCGGTGGAGAAGGCGATCCGGGACGCCGGCCTCGGCCTCAATCCGTCGGCCGACGGGCAGAACGTTCGGGTACCTATTCCGCCCCTGAACGAAGAGCGGCGGGCCGAGCTGCAAAAGGTCGCGGGAAAATATGGCGAACAGGCGAGGGTGTCCGTTCGTAATGTCCGCCGCGACGGAATGGATGCCTTGAAGAAGCTGGAAAAGGACGGTCATATCTCACAGGACGAGCACCGCCAGCACGAAAAAGAGATCCAGGGTTTGACCGACGAGATCATCAAGCGGATCGACGAGACGCTGTCCCATAAGGAAAAAGAGATCATGCAGGTGTGACGCGCATGGAAGCGCTGCAAACCCAGACTGCCTCGCCGCCGCCGACGCCGGTGCACGTCGCCATCATCATGGATGGCAACGGGCGCTGGGCAAAAGCGCGCGGGCTGCCGCGCACCGCCGGCCACAAGCGTGGCGCCGAGGCGGTGCGGGCGGCCGTCAAAGGGGCCGCCGAGTTGGGCATCTCGTACCTTACCCTGTTCGGCTTTTCGGCCGAGAACTGGAAGCGGCCGCCGGCCGAGGTGCGCGACCTGATGGCGCTGCTGCGGCTTTACCTGCGCAACGAGATCCGGGAACTGAACAACAACGGGGTGTGCCTCAAGGTGGTGGGCGATCGCACCCGCCTTGACGCCGACATCGTCGCCTTGATCGAAGAGGCCGAGCGGAAGACCGCCGGCAATACCAAACTGACCATGGTTCTGGCGCTGAGCTACGGCGGACGCCAGGAACTGGTGCAGGCGGCGCGGCGGCTGGCCGAGGACGCCGTGGCCGGGCGGCTCAGCCCGGCGGCCATCGACGAAGATGTCTTTCGGGCGCGGCTGTTCACCGCCGACATCCCCGATCCCGATCTGCTGATCCGCACCAGCGGCGAGAAGCGCATCAGCAATTTCTTGTTGTGGCAATGTGCCTATGCCGAAATGGTCTTCCTCGACGTCCTGTGGCCGGATTTTTCCAAGGCCGACCTCGAGAAGGCGGTGCATGACTTCCACGGCCGCGACCGCCGCTATGGCGCGGTGGGCTGACCGCCGGTGCTGCTGACGCGGATTCTGTCGTCGCTGATTCTCGCTCCCTTGGCATTGGCGGCGGTATGGTTCGGCTCTTGGGCCCTGGTGGCCCTGGCCGCCCTGTGCGGCGTGCTGATGGCCTGGGAATGGACCCGCCTCACCATGGGACGGTTCGGCGCCGGCGGCGTGGTTCTGGCGCTGATGGCTGCCGTTGTCGCGGTCCTGGGTTTGCTGCTGCCTGCCGCGGCACCCTGGCCCATCCTGGCGGCGGCGCTGGCGGCGCCGTTGATGCAACGGGTGGACGGACGGTCGCCGCTGTGGCTGGCGGCCGGCGCGCTCTATCTTGCGTTGCCGATTCTGGCCCTGGTCTGGGTGCGCGGGCAGGGGCGGGAAACGGTGTTTTGGCTGCTCTCGGTCGTCTGGGCGACCGATATCGGCGCCTATGCGGCCGGACGTGTCATCGGCGGCCCCAAGCTCATGCCGCGGGTCAGCCCCAAGAAGACCTGGGCCGGATTGGCCGGCGGCATCGTGTCGGCCGCGGTGGTCGGGTGGGGCGCCGCGGCCTTCACCGGGATGGCCTGGCCGGCCTTGACGGCGATCTCAGGTGTACTGGCCGTAGTATCGCAAGCCGGCGACCTTGCCGAGTCGGGGGTAAAGCGCTATTTCGGGGTAAAGGATTCGAGCGGTATCATTCCCGGGCACGGCGGCGTGCTGGATCGTCTCGATGGTCTTCTTGCTGCCGCTCCGGTTGTGGCGGTGCTTTGTTGGGCCTTCCGAGGAGGTCTTGCGCAGTGGGGGTGATGGGTGCAATGGGCAAGGATGTGCGGACGGTCACGATTCTCGGTTCCACCGGCTCGGTAGGCTGCAACACGGTCGAATTGGTCGAAGCCGAAGCCGGGCGCTTCGTGGTCGAGGCGTTGTCGGCCAATCGCAATGTGGAGCTTCTGGCCGCGCAGGCCCTTCGCTTGCGCCCGCGCCTGGCCGTGGTGGCCGACGAGTCCGCCTACAAGGACCTCAAGAAAGCGTTGTCGGGCAGCAATATCGAGGTGGCGGCGGGTGCCGAGGCGGTGGTCGAGGCGGCCTCGCGGCCGTCCGACTGGGTGATGGCGGCGATCGTCGGCGCCGCCGGGTTGCAGCCGACCTTGGCGGCGGTGCGCCGCGGCGCCACGGTCGGCTTGGCCAACAAGGAAACCCTGGTCTGCGCCGGGGCGCTGGTGATGGCCGAAGTCGAACGCGGCGGGGCCACCCTGGTGCCGGTGGATTCCGAACATTCCGCCATCTTTCAGGTGTTCGATTTCACCCAGAAGGAAAAGGTCGACAAGATCATTCTCACGGCTTCGGGCGGCCCGTTCCGCACCATGAGCCGCGAAGCGATGAGCGCGGTCACGCCGGAACAGGCGGTGGCCCATCCGAACTGGGACATGGGGGCGAAGATCTCGGTGGATTCGGCCACCATGATGAACAAGGGCCTCGAACTGATCGAGGCCTTCCATTTGTTCGGCCTGCCGGAAGACAAGATCGACATCCTGGTGCACCCGCAATCGGTGGTGCACAGCATGGTCGCCTATGTGGACGGCTCGGTCCTGGCCCAGCTGGGTACGCCCGACATGCGGACGCCCATCTCCTATGCGCTGGGATGGCCCAAACGGATGGAGGCGCCGGGGCGCCGGCTCGATCTGGCGGCGGTCGGCAGCCTGACCTTCGAAGCGCCCGATCCCATCCGTTTTCCCGCCCTGCGTTTGGCCCGCGCGGCCTTGCGCGAAGGCGGCGGGGCCCCCACCATTATCAATGCCGCCAATGAAGTGGCGGTGCAGGCGTTTCTCGGCCGAACGATCGGTTTCCTCGATATCGCACGGGTCGTCGAAGAGGTGCTGGCGGCACTGCAGGGCTCGGTCCTGGGCGTCCTCGAGGACATCCTGGCGCTTGACGCCGAGGCGCGCCGCGTCGCCCGCGAACGGGTTGCCGCCTGCGCGAACTAGGGACAGGACTTTTCCCGTCCTGGCTGGATCAACTCTGGCCCTTCACGTGATGCCTCAACAGTAAAAGTCGCGCGCGGGGATGCCTGAAGAAAGTGCGGGGCATGACGGTGACAAATAATCTTTTTGCTGCTTTTCGGTTGGCGAACTAAGTAAAGGTGGCCATGTTCCATTTCCTGTGGGATTACGTCGTCGTATTCCTGATCATCCTTACCGTGGTCGTCTTCGTTCACGAGATGGGGCATTTCCTGGTCGCACGCTGGAACGGCGTCCGGGTCGAGGTGTTCTCGATCGGGTTCGGCCCAGAATTGTTCGGCTACACCTCGAAATCGGGAACCCGCTGGAAGGTCTGCCTGTTGCCGTTCGGCGGCTATGTGAAGATGTTCGGCGATGCCGATGCGGCGAGTTCGCCGGACCTGCGCGTCGAATTCTCGGCCGAGGAGCGCCGGGTCGCGTTCCAGTGCAAGAAGGTCTACCAGCGGGCCGCCATCGTGGTGGCCGGTCCGCTGGCCAATTTCGTCTTCGGTGTGGTCGCCCTGGCAGCGATCTTCGCGATTTATGGCGAACCGGTTACCGAGCCGGTGGTCGGCCAGGTGCAGCCCGACAGCGCCGCCGCGGTGGCCGGCATGCAGCCCGGCGATCGCGTGGTCGAGGCCAATGGGGAAACGGTGGACCGTTTCCAGGACCTGCAGCGAATCATCCGGATGACGGTCGGCGAGCCGGTGACCATCGTCGTCGAGCGCGGCACCCAACGTCTGTCGATGGTGGCCCAGCCACGCATCACCGAGGTCAAGGACGCCCTCGGGAACACCCACAAGACGCCGGTCCTCGGCATCGTCGCCAATCCCGAGGCGACCCGGGTGGTGCGGCACGACCCGGCCACGGCGTTGCTGGGCGCAGCCCGTGAAACGGCCTCGATGGTGACCACCACCCTGACCGGTCTCGGGCAGATGCTGTCGGGCCAACGTGGCACCGAGGAATTGAGCGGACCCATCGGCATTGCCAAGACGGCAGGCGAGGCGGCGCAATTCGGGATTGAGGCGATAATTTCACTGACGATAATGTTGTCGATAAATCTCGGTTTAATTAATTTGTTTCCCGTTCCCCTGCTCGACGGCGGGCATCTCTTGTTCTATGCTCTCGAGGCTTTGCGAGGCCGACCTCTCGGCGCGAGAGCACAAGAATATGGTTTCCGCATCGGCCTGTTTCTGGTATTCGCCTTGATGCTGCTCGCCACACGCAATGACTTGGTCCGCCTACCAGTGTGGAGATTCATCAAGGGCCTGATGTCGTAACTGCCGCAGGGCTTCTTAGGGGGAAACTTGTCCGGCTTTTTTCGCTCGTTGCTCGTGGGTGTGGCCCTCGTTTTGCTGTTGGCCACCGCCCCCTCCGCCTTTGCCCAACAAGGAGGAGTGGTCCGACAGATCACCGTCCAGGGTAATCAGCGTATCGAACCGGAGACGGTTCGCTCGTACATGTCAGTGGCCGAAGGCGATCCCTTCGACGAAACCAAGATCGACAAGTCGCTGAAGAGCTTGTTCGCCACCGGCCTGTTCGCCGATGTGACGATCCGGCGAGAGGGCGATTCCCTGGTTGTACGGGTGGTCGAGAATCCCATCCTCAACCGGATCGCCTTCGAGGGAAATCACCGCGTCAAGACCGACCAGCTGCAGACCGAGGTCCAGTTGAAGCCGCGCACCGTCTACACCCGAACCAAGGTGCAGAACGACGTCAAGCGCATCCTGGAGATCTATCGCCGCAACGGGCGATTCGCCGCCACCGTCGATCCGAAGATCATCGAGCTGGCACAGAATCGCGTCGATCTGGTCTTCGAGATCAACGAAGGTCCGGCCACCAACGTGACGCGCATCAACTTCATCGGCAATCGGCAATACAGCGATTCCAACCTGCGTGAATTGCTGCAGACCAAGGAGGAACGTTGGTATCGCTTCCTCACTTCGGACGATACCTATGATCCGGACCGCCTGAATTACGACCGCGAGCTGCTGCGCCGGAGCTATCTGAAGAATGGCTATGCCGATTTCCGGGTGATCTCGACGGTGGCCGAGCTGTCGCCCGATCGGGAGAAGTTCTTCATCACCTTCACCCTGGAGGAAGGCGAGCGCTACCGGATCGGCAAGATCGACGTCAAAAGCGCCATCCGCGACCTGAAGGCGGAAGAGCTGCTGCCGACCATCGAGAACGTCGAGTCGGGCGACTGGTACAACGCCGACGAGATCGAGAACACCATCCAGAAGCTGACCGATACGGTGGGCAACAAGGGCTATGCCTTCGTCGACATCCGTCCGAACTTCGTGCGGCACCGCGACGAACATGTCATCGACGTCACCTTCGACGTGCAGGAAGGCCCGCGCGTCTTCGTCGAGCGGATCGATATCCAAGGCAATGTGCGGACTCTGGACAAAGTGATCCGCCGCGAGTTCCGCCTGGTCGAGGGGGATGCCTTCAACGCCGCCAAGTTGCGCCGGTCGCGCGAACGGCTGAAGGACCTGAATTTCTTCGAGAAGGCCGAGGTGAACACGGTTCCATCGACCACTGCGGCGGACCGCACGGTCATCAAGGTGGATGTCACCGAGAAATCCACCGGCGAACTTTCGTTCGGCGTCGGCTGGTCGAGCGCCATCGGTCCCCTGTTGAACGTCGGGGCGCGTGAACGCAACCTGCTGGGCTCCGGCCAGGATCTCAACATCCAGGCCCAGTTGGCGGCCAAGCAATCGACTCTCAGCCTGGGCTTCACCGAACCCTATTTCCTCGACCGGCGAATCGCCGCCGGCTACGACCTGTTCGCCGTGCGGACCAATCCCAATCAGTCGCTGGTCTATGCGGCGTCGACGGACGGTTTCGATCTGCGGGCCGGGTACTACTACAACGAGTATCTGAGCCACAGCTTCAAATACACCGCCAGCGTGACCAATGTGCACGACGTTCAGCCGGGCGCGTCCACCTACATCATCGAACAGGCTGGGGTCACCACCCTGTCGTCGATTGGTCACAGCGTGCTCTACGATCGCCGCGACAGCCGGGTCGATCCGACTTCCGGCTATTATCTGCGCTTCGGCAACGAGGTGGCCGGCGTCGGCGGATCCCAGCATTTCCTGCGCAACAGCGCCGGCGCCGGCAAGTATTTCAAGCTGGACGATCAGACCATCCTGTTGCTGTCCACCAGCGCCGGCAACATCATGGCCTTCAGCGGCGATACCGTGCGCATCAACGAGCGGTTCTACCTGGGTGGCGATACGCTGCGAGGCTTCAAGGATGCCGGCGTCAGCCCGCGCGACGCGATCACCAACGATGCCCTGGGCGGCTTGTGGGAAGCGACCGCCAGCGCCGAGGTCAAGTTCCCGTTGGGCTTGCCCAAGGAACTGGGCGTCCAGGGCAAGCTGTTCGCCGATGTCGGCACCGTCGGCTCAACCGACAAAAGCGTCGGCCAGACGTTCAACCCCGATGGCTCCCAGGTCATCGTCTCGCAGTCGAGTGCGCCCCGCATCTCGGTGGGCACCGGCGTCGTGTGGCGCTCGCCGATGGGGCCGATCAACATCGACCTGGCCGTGCCCCTCATGAAGCAGTCCCTGGATCAAACCCAAGTGTTCCGGCTCAATTTCGGTACGAGGTTCTGATGAGTCCGTTCAAGTCGCGGTTGCTGCTCGCCGGTCCATTGAGCGCCGTCGTGCTGGCCGGCCTGCTGTGGCTGCCGGCGGCAACTGCCAAGGCCCAGGAGGTTTCGCCGCCGGCTCCGACGACGGGCGCGGCCGCGCTGCCGGCGCCGGTGATCGTGGTGGTCGACGTCGACCAGATCCTGCAGGAGTCGGTCGCGGCGAAAAGCGTGCGGAGCCAAGCCGATAAGTACCAGCAGAGCTTCCAGGACGAGACCAGCAAGGAAGAAACGCGGCTGCGCGCCACCCAGCAGGAAATCGAGCAGCAGCGCAAGACCCTGTCGCCCGAAGCCTTTGCCGAGAAGGCGCGCGCCTTCGAGAACAGTTTCGGCGACTATCAGCGCAAGGTGAACGCCCGGCGCCAGGCCTTCTCCAAGTCGGTCAGCATCGCCATGGGACATGTCCAGCAGGCGATGCTGGAGGCGACCCAGCAGGTGACGGTGGCCCGTGGCGCCAACATCGTGCTGCCGCGCACCCAGGTCATGCTGTTCGACGACAAGATGAATGCCACCAAGGACATCATTGCCGTGATGGACAAGAAGCTGACCCATGTGGACTTCCCCGCGCCCAAAGTCGAGCCCGAGGCAGCACCGCCGGCCAATACGACCAGCGGTGCGGCGAAAAAGAAGTCGCAGTAGCGGCAATGGCGGATCCGCGTTTCTTCGCCAAGGCAGGCCCCTTCACCTTGGCGGAGCTCGCGCATCGCTGCGGTGCGGAGCTGGCGGCCGGCACCGACCCGGCCGGCGTGGTGGTGGATGTGGCGCCCCTGGACACGGCGGGCCCCGGGCAGATTTCCTTTCTCGATAACAAGAAATACGCCGACGCCTTCAGTCGCAGCAAAGCCGCGGCCTGCCTGCTCCATCCCAGCATGGCAGGCAAGGCGCCGGCGGGCATGGGGCTGCTGTTGGCGCCCAATCCATATCGCTCTTATGCCCAGGTCGCACAGCTGTTCTATCCGCAGCCGGTGCCCGAGCCGTGGATCTCGCCGGCTGCGGTGGTCGACCCTTCCGCCGCATTGGGCGAGGGGGTCCGCCTCGAGCCGGGGGCCGTGGTCGGGGCGAATGCCCGTCTGGGCGCGCGCTGCCACATCGGCCCCAACGCGGTGATCGGGGCGGGGGTGGAACTGGGCCAGGATTGCATGGTCGGCGCCGGTGCCTCGCTCAGCCATTGCATCGTCGGGCATCGGGTCAACATCTACCCGGGTGTTCGTATCGGCCAGGACGGTTTCGGTTTCGCCATGGGTCCCCAAGGTCACCTGAAGGTGCCGCAATTGGGCCGGGTGCTGATCGAGGACGATGTGGAAATCGGTGCCAATTGCACCATCGATCGGGGTGCCGGTCCCGATACGGTCATAGGTGCTGGCTGCAAGATTGATAATCTCGTCCAGATCGGGCACAACGTCCAACTTGGACGCGGTTGCGTACTGGTCGCCCAATCCGGCGTTTCGGGCAGTACGCGGCTTGGCGATCTCGTTGCGGTGGGTGGTCAGGCCGGAATAACCGGACATTTGCACATCGGTGCCGGAGCCCGCATCGGCGGGCAAAGCGGCGTGATGCGAGACGTGGCGCCGGGCGAGACGGTCGGCGGCTCGCCGGCCGTATCGATGACCCAATGGCTCCGCCAGTCCGCTGTGTTGGGGCAGTTGACCCGTAAGAAGGGTCGATGAAGGAATGAGCTGGATGGATACCGTGGAGAAGCGTACCGGCAAGGTGATCGACATCAACCGCGTCATGCAGATGATCCCCCATCGGTACCCATTCCTGATGGTGGACAAGGTGGTCGATGTGGTGCCCGACATCAGCGCGGTCGGGATCAAGAACGTCACCGTGTCCGAACCCCATTTCCAGGGACATTTCCCGCAGCGGCCGATCATGCCCGGGGTGCTGATCATCGAGGCGATGGCTCAGACTGCGGCCGTCCTGGTGGTCGAGACCTTGGGACCGGGGGCCGAGGGCAAGCTGGTCTATTTCATGTCGGTGGAGAATGCCCGTTTTCGCAAGCCGGTGGTTCCTGGCGACACCCTCTACATCCATGTGCACAAGCAACGCAGCCGCGGCAATGTCTGGAAATTCCGCGGTGAAGCCAAGGTGGACGGGGCGCTGATGGCGGAAGCGACCTACGCCGCCATGATCATGGACAGCTGATGGCCGAGATTCATCCGACTGCGATCGTCGCACCGGGCGCCACGATCGCCGCCAGCGCCGTCATCGGCCCTTTCTGCCTGGTCGGCAGCGCCGTCACCCTGGGCGAAGGCGTCCGCCTGATCTCCCATGTCTGCGTCGATGGCACCACCAGCATCGGCGAGGGAACGGTGGTCTATCCCTTCGCTTCGCTCGGCCATCGCCCACAGGATCTGAAATACAAGGGCGAACCCAGCAGCCTGGTGATCGGTCGCAACAACCAGATCCGCGAGCAGGTCACCATGAACCCCGGCACCGAGGGGGGCGGCATGATCACCCGCGTCGGCGACAACGGCCTGTTCATGGTGGGGGCCCATGTGGCCCATGATTGCCAGGTCGGCGACGGCGTCATCTTCGCCAACAACGCGACCTTGGCCGGTCATGTCTCGGTCGGCGACTATGTGGTTCTGGGCGGGCTGTCGGCCGTCCATCAGTTCGTCCGGGTCGGGCGGCATGTGATGGTGGGCGGCATGACCGGGGTCGAGAACGACGTCATTCCCTATGCCACGGTGACCGGCAACCGGGCCCATCTGTCGGGGCTGAACCTGATCGGCTTGAAGCGGCGCGGCTATGACCGCGAGGTCATCCACGCGCTGCGTAACGCCTATCGCCTATTGTTCGCCCCGGAAGGCACCATGGGCGAGCGCATGGAAGAGGTGGCCGAGCAATTCAAAGGGGTGGCGCCGGTGATGGAGATCGTCGACTTCATCCGCGCCGACAGCTCCCGCTCGATCTGCCAGCCGAATCTGGAGAATGCCGCTTAGGGCTGAGAGGCACCACGAAAGCGCGAAGGCGAAGACTTGTCCCATGATCCTTTGTGCTTGCTCTCTTTCGTCAACCCCGCGCAGGCGGGGGGCAATAGCGCCGCTGGATACCCGCTTTCGCGGGTATGACGGGGCTCTCTGAATGTCCACCCCCCCCAAACTCGGCATCGTTGCCGGTGGTGGGCCGTTGCCGGCTCGGCTGGTGGCCACCTGCCGGGCGCAGGGCCGTCCGTTGTTCGTTCTGGCCCTGTCCGGCCATGCCGACGCCGCCCTGCTGGCTGACGCGCCACAGGCCTGGATTCGCATGGGCGAGGCCGGCAAGGGGATGGAGATCCTGCACGACCACGCGGTCGAAGAGGTGGTGATGGCCGGTCCGGTGCGGCGGCCCACCCTGCGCGACCTGCGGCCCGATTGGCGGACGGCGCGTTTCTTCGCCCGGATCGGACTGAAGGCGCTGGGTGACGACGGTCTGCTGAAAGCGGTCATCGCCGAATTGGAGGGCGAGGGGTTTCGGGTGGTCGGCCTGCACAGCATTCTCGGCGATTTGTTGGCCGAGGCCGGGCCGTGGGGTGCGGTGCAACCGGATGACCAGGCGTGGAGCGATATCCGGCGAGGAGCCGAGGTGGTCCGCGGCCTGGGAAGGCTCGATGTCGGGCAGGCGGTGGTGGTCCAGCAGGGGATCGTGCTGGCCGTCGAGGCGGTGGAAGGTACCGATGCCATGCTGCGCCGTTCCGGCGAGTTGAAGCGCGAGGGGGTCGGCGGGGTCATGGTCAAGCTGGCCAAACCGGGGCAGGAACGGCGGGTCGACCTGCCGACCATCGGCGTCGGCACGGTCGCGGGCTGCGCCGCCGCCGGCCTGCGCGGTATTGCCGTCGAGGCCGGCTCGACCTTGGTGGTCGACCGCCCGGCGGTGATCGCCGCGGCCGATGCGGCCGGGCTGTTCCTCTGCGGCATCGCCGCCGAGGGCCCATGACCCGGCGCCTGATCTATATCATCGCGGGCGAGCCCTCCGGCGATCTGCTGGCGGCGCGACTGATGGCGGCGCTCAAGGCGTGCTGCGACGGCGACATCGCTTTTGCCGGGATCGGCGGCGAGGCCATGCGCGAGGAGGGGCTGGACAGCCTGTTCCCGCAGGCCGACCTTGCCGTCATGGGACTGGCCGAAGTGCTGCCGCGACTGCCGCGCATCATGCGCCGGTTGAAGCAGACGATGGCCGACATCCTGACCAGGCGTCCCGATGCCATCGTTACCGTCGATTCCTGGGGGTTCAACGGCCGCATCGCGAAGAAGCTCAAGGCGCTGGGCGTCAACCGGCCGCGCATCCATTATGTGGCGCCGATGGTGTGGGCGTGGAAAGAGAAGCGGGTCCATCAGCTGGCCCGGTCGGTTCATCTTCTGCTCTGCCTGTTGCCGAATGAGCCGCCGCATTTCCAGCGGGTCGGCTTGAACGCTGTTCATGTCGGCCATTCCATTCTGGAAAGCGGCGCCGACCGGGGCGACGGCGCGGGTTTTCGGGCGCGGCATGGCATCGCCGAGACGCAGCCATTGCTGAGCGTATTGCCGGGCAGCCGGCATCTGGAGACCTCGCGGCTGCTGCCGGTGTTCCGTCAGACGGTGGCACGGCTGGCGGAGCTGCGGCCCGGGTTCGCGGTGGTGATGCCGACCGTCGAGACGGTGGCCGACGAAGTCGCCCGGGCGGTGGCCGATTGGCCGGTGCCGGTGACCATCGTCAAGGGCGCCGCCGAGCGCTATGACGCCTTCGCCGCGTCGCAGGCCGCCCTGGCCGCCTCGGGCACGGTGGCGCTGGAGCTGGCTTTGGCGCGCCTGCCAATGGTCATTGCCTATCGAGTGGCGCCGGCCACCGCATTTCTGCTGCGTCGGCTGGTCAAGATACCCTATGCGAGCCTGCTCAACCTGGTGATGAACCGAGCGGTGGTGCCCGAATTTTTGCAGGATGATTGCCGGCCCGAAGCCCTTGCCACGGCGCTCATTCGGCTGCTGGACGGCGAGGCGGAACGTGAGGCACAACTGTCTGGAGCAGCCGAGGCGCTGAAGCGGCTGGGCCGCGGCGACGAGAGCCCGAGCCACCGGGCTGCCTCTGAGATACTCAAACTGATGGAGGATTGGGAGACGCAATGAATACCGAGCGGTTTCGTTTGCTGCATACCATGATCCGGGTCCGCGACCTGGATAAGTCCCTCGATTTCTACACCCGCCACCTCGGCATGCGCCTGCTGCGCCGCAATGATTTTCCCGAGGGCAAGTTCACCTTGGCCTTCGTCGGATACGGTGCCGAAGAAGACCACAGCGTGGTCGAACTGACCTTCAATTGGGACCAAGCGGAGCCCTACGAACTGGGCAGCGGATTCGGCCATCTTGCCATTGCTGTGCCGGACATTTACGCCACCTGTGACGCCCTGGCTGCGGCCGGCGTCAAGATTCCGCGTCCGCCCGGGCCGATGAAGCACAGCAGCACGGTCATTGCCTTCGTCGAGGATCCCGACGGCTATAAGATTGAGTTGATCGAGAAGAAGTGAGGTTCCGAACCCTCGCCCGCTTGCGGGAGAGGGGGGTGTGCTTACCGTCTAGAGTAGTCCGCGATAGCACGGGCTCGATAGTTCCATTCGTCATTCCCGCGTAGGCGGGAATCCACCGGCGGTTCCGCTGTCGGGGCGTTGACATGGACCCCCGCCTTCGCGGGGGTGACGAATTTCAGTTCAAATTCTAGCGATAGTTCAGCGCCGTCACCACGGCGACGGCGGCGAGAAGGGCCAGGCTCAGCCACTTGATTCGCGGATTCTGGGGTGACCGGTTGTCGTTGGCCGGGGTCAACCGCCATGCGGCAAGGGGTGGGGCCGCGCGCTGGGCGCGGCCCCCTTGCTGACCGTTCGGAAGTTGCAGGTGCTCAGCCACGAGCATGCAGCGGAACGTAGTTCCGCTTGGTGGCACCCGTATAAAGCTGACGCGGACGACCGATCTTCTGCTGAGGATCGCCGATCATCTCGTTCCACTGGGCGACCCAGCCGGTGGTACGGGCGACGGCGAACAGCGAAGTGAACAGGCTGACCGGAATGCCCATGGCCCGGAAGATGATGCCCGAATAGAAGTCGACGTTCGGGTACAGCTTCTTCTCGACGAAATAGGGATCCTCGAGAGCGATGCGCTCGAGTTCCATGGCCAGTTCGAGCAGGGGCTCGTCGCGCACCCCCAACTCGTCCAGCACCTCGTGGCAGGTGCGCTGCATGACCTTGGCGCGCGGGTCGTAATTCTTGTAGACGCGATGGCCAAAGCCCATCAGGCGGAAGTTGTCGTTCTTGTCCTTGGCCCGCTTGATGAACTCGGGGATGCGGTCCTTCGAACCGATCTGGTAGAGCATGTTGAGCACCGCCTCATTGGCGCCGCCATGGGCGGGACCCCACAGGGAAGCGATGCCGGCGGCGATGCAGGCGTAAGGATTGGCACCCGACGACCCCGCCAGACGAACCGTCGAGGTCGAAGCATTCTGCTCGTGATCGGCGTGCAGGATGAGGATGCGGTCCATCGCCTTGGCCAGAACCGGGCTCACCTTGTAGGGCTCGCAGGGCGTGGCGAACATCATGTGGAGGAAGTTTTCGGCAAAGGACAGGTCGTTGCGCGGATAGATGAACGGCTGGCCGATGGCATATTTGTAGGCCCAGGCGGCGATCGTCGGCATCTTGGCGATCAGCCGGTAGCTGGCGACCATCCGCTGGTGCGGATCGTTGATGTCCAGGCTGTCATGATAGAAGGCCGACAGGGCGCCCACCACACCGCACATCACGGCCATCGGGTGCGCGTCGCGACGGAACCCGCGATAGAGGTAGTTGATCTGCTCATGCACCATGGTGTGGTGCACGATGTCGTCTTCGAACTTCTTCTTCTGCGGGGCGGTCGGCAACTCACCCTTGAGCAGCAGATGGCAGACTTCCAGGTAGTCGGATTGTTCGGCCAGCTGGTCGATCGGATAGCCGCGGTGCAGCAGGACGCCGACATCGCCATCGATATAAGTGATCTTCGATTCGCAGGACCCGGTCGAGGTATAGCCCGGGTCATAAGTGAAGTGATCCGTCTCGGCATAAAGCGCGCGCGTATCGATTACCTTCGGCCCGATCGTGCCGGAGAGAAGCGGAAACTCATACGACTTCCCATTGCTATTGTCGATGAGTGTTACCGTCTCCTTCGATCCCGCACCGGCGGTCTTAACGTTGTCTGTCATCTCTCCCACTCCCTGACTTTCGCTGATAACGACCGCGTGCCGTTGCGTCGGACGACCGCAGCAAACCTTACTAACACCCCGTCACAAGACGTCGCCGATACGGCCAAGGCATTCCTCGCGACCGAGAATCTGCATGACTTCGAATATTGGAGGCGAGACGGTTGATCCGGAAAGCGCAGCCCGCAGCGGTTGTGCCAGCGTGCCCAGCTTGAGCCCCCCGGCTTCCACAAACCGCCTGGCCTCATCCTCGAGCGTATCCTGCCGCCAGTTTCGCACTGCGGCAAGACTTTGTGCGAATGCAGCGAGCGTTTCCTTGCCGGCCCCATCCAATTGTTTGGCCGCCTTGTCGTCGAGCCGCAGCGGCCGTCGCGCGACATAGAAGACGGCGCCTTCCGCCAAGTCCAGCAAGGTCTTGGCCCGGTCCTTGAGGCTTGGCATAGCCTCGATCAGGCGGCGCTTGTCTGCTTCGTCGAGGGTTCGCCCGACCAGGCCCTCCAGGCGCGGAACGACCAGCCCGGCCAGCCGCTCGTCGGTCGACTGGCGGATATAATGGCCGTTGAGGCTGGTCAGCTTGGCCATGTCGAAGCGCGACGGCGAGCGGCCGATGCCATCCAGTTCAAACCAGGCGATGGCCTGTTCGGTGGACATGATCTCGTCGTCGCCATGCGACCATCCAAGGCGCAGCAGATAGTTGCGCAGCGCTTCCGGCAGGAAGCCCATGTCGCGATAGGCCTCGGCGCCCAGCGCCCCGTGCCGCTTCGACAGCTTGGCGCCGTCGGGACCGTGGATCAGGGGGATATGGGCGAATTCCGGAATCGGCCAGTCGCAGGCGCGGTACAGCTGGATCTGGCGGAAGGCATTGGTCAGGTGGTCGTCGCCGCGGATGACATGGGTGATCGCCATGTCATGGTCGTCGACCACCACCGACAGCATATAGGTCGGCGTGCCATCGGCCCGCAGCAGCACCATGTCGTCCATCTGCGCATTGGCGACCCGCACTTCGCCTTGGACACGGTCCTGCAGCACGGTCTCGCCGTCGCGCGGCGCCTTCAGGCGGATCGTCGGGGGGACACCGGGCGGCGCCTCGGCCGGATCGCGATCGCGCCAGCGGCCGTCATACATGGGCAGGCCCTTGGCCTTCTGCTCGGCCCGCATCGCCTCCAATTCCTGATGCGTGCAGTAGCAGTGATAGGCCTTGCCTTCGGCCAGCAGCTGATGCGCGACCTCGGCATGCCGGGCGGCCCGGGCGAATTGAAATACCGGGGGTTCGTCCCAATCGAGGCCGAGCCAACTCAGACCGTCGAAAATGGCGTCGACGGCGGCCTCGGTGGAGCGGGCGCGGTCGGTATCCTCGATGCGAAGCAGGAATTTGCCGCCGTTATGCCGTGCAAACAGCCAGTTGAACAGTGCCGTGCGGGCGCCGCCGATATGCAGGAAGCCGGTAGGGGACGGAGCAAAGCGCGTGACTGGGGCGGAAGCATTGGCGGAAGACATCACGGGGAGGGACACCTCGAGACTGCGTGGGACGCGGCGCGACCCGTGTTTAGCACACTCCCCGTCCTCTTTCATCCCCGCGATTGCTTGCCCGATTCAACTATCGTTTCTGGTCGCCTCATACCAACCTGGGGATGAGCATTATCGGTCAAGGCGCGTCGGAGAGTTGCCCGGCGGCGGGCGGTGGCAACACCACTTCCCGCGCTCCCTTGTCCAGCAGGTCCTTCAGCACCGCCAGCCGATCGGCCAATTGGCTTCGCTCGCGGGCCTGGACGTCGGGCGGATCGGCGCTGTCGGGAATGTGGCGCAAGGAGTCCAGCCCGTGGCGGGCGATCAGGCGGAGCGTGGTGTCGCCGCGTTGGGCCAAGGCATCGAGGGCGGCGACCTGCGCCTCTGGTTGGTCGTGGAAGGTGGTTCGCAGGTAAATCTGCAGATCATGCCCGTCTTTATTGAAAAAGTTATAGAGGTCTTTGTCCTGCTCGCTGATCTCGATGAGAGTGCTATACACGATCCAACCAAGGGCAAATTCTGACACATTCTGCCCTTGCCGCGTGTGCTGCAAATATTTATTAATTGTTTGGGAATCCTGGATCAAAGACTGGCGGAAGTCCTCCATCTCCTCCCGGTCGGGACCGGTGGTCGCGACGCTGGTGGATTGGCAGCCGGTCGCCAGGAGCAGGCCTGCCGCGGCCACGGCCATCCCCAAGATCAAGGTGAGCCGGCGCGTCAGGGAAGGGGTCTGCTGTGCACGCATCGCCGGGGACCGCCCTATGCCAACAGTTATACCTGGACCATAGCAAATATGTAGGGCGACACCGAACATTTCGGAATGATGCCGGTACCGGGGCGTAAGTCGATCGGGGCCGGGCAATGGGGAGCAATTCCCTGTTCAACCTGATGAGCAGAACCCTTGCGGGGGAGCGGGAGCGCTGGTTCCTGTGGCTGCCGGCGGCGCTGGGGGCCGGGATCGCCCTTTATTTCGCCCTGCCCAGCGAGCCTCCGGCGTGGAGCGGCCCGGCGCTGTTGTCGGCGGCGATTCTCGGTGCCTTGGTTGCCCGGCGACAGGTCCTGATCGGGGCGACGGCCTTGGCCGTGGCAACGGCAGCACTGGGCTTTTCGGTCGCCGCTTGGCGTTCGGCCGCGGCGGCGGCGCCGGTTCTGCAGCGGCCGAGCGGCGTCCTGCGGGTCGAAGGGCGGGTCGCCGAGATCGAGCCCTTGGAAAACGGCCAACGGATCATCCTCGACCGGTTGGTCGTACCAGGCGAGGCCGGGCGGTTGCGCCGCGTTCGCCTGCATTTGCCGGCCGAAGTCGAATTGCGATCGGGCCAGCGCATCGGGCTGTTCGCCGCCTTGATGCCACCGCCCGCGCCGGCGGCGCCCGGGGCCTACGACTTCGCCCGTCAGGCCTGGTTCAGGAGCCTGGGCGCCGTCGGCTATGCGGTCGGCCCGCCGCAGCCGCTGCCGACCGCGGGCGAGGAGGGAATGGTCGAATCGCTGCGTCTCGGCCTGGCCAATCTGCGTCACGCCCTGACCGCGCGGATCGTCGCCGGTGTCGAGGCGGGCGGCCTGCCGGACGGCATCGGGGCGGTGGCGGCGGCACTGATCACCGCCGAACGCGGGCCGGTCGCGCCGGAACTGCTGCAGGCCTACCGGGATGCCGGGCTGGCCCATATCCTGGTGATCGCCGGCATGCATATGAGCATGGTGGCCGGCCTGGTCTTCGTCGCCATCCGGGGTGCCCTGGCCGCCATCCCACCGCTGGCGCTGAACTACCCGATCAAGAAATGGACGGCGGCCGGGGCGCTGGCGATCACCCTCGGCTACCTGGTGATCTCCGGGGCGCCGGTGCCGACCCAGCGCGCCTTTATCATGAATGGCGTGGTGCTGCTGGCGGTCCTGCTGGATCGCCAGGCGATCTCGCTGCGCAGCATTACCTGGGCGGCGCTGGCGGTCCTGCTGCTGGCCCCCGAATCCTTGATCGGCGCCAGCTTCCAGATGTCGTTCGCCGCCGTCTACGGGCTGATCGCCGGTTACGAGGCGTTGGCCCCGGCGCTGGGCCGCTGGCGCCGCAGTGGGCGCGGCTGGTGGTCGCACGGGCTGTTCTATGTCGGCGGAATATTGCTGACCACCCAGATCGCCGGCACCGCCACCGCCTTCTACACGGTGTTTCATTTCAATCGCTATGCGACCTATTCGCTGCTGGGCAATTTCCTGGCGGTGCCGCTGGTGGGGTTCTGGATCATGCCGGCGGCCTTGCTCGCCTTTTGCCTGATGCCGTTCGGGCTGGACGGCTGGGGCTGGCAGTTGATGGGCTGGGGCATCGCCCAGGTCAACCGCATCGCATCCTGGGTGTCGTCGCTGCCGGGGGCGACTCTCAACCTGCCCAGCATGCCGGTTGCCGCCCTCATCCTTTTTACCTTGGGCGGCCTCTGGCTGTGCCTGTGGAAGACGCGCTGGCGGTTGTTCGGTCTGCTCGGCATGGCCGCCGGCCTGCTGCTGGCGGCGCTGCATCAGCCGCCCGATCTGCTGGTCGATCCGAGCGGCCGGCTGATGGCGGTGCGAAGCGCCGACGGGCGGCTCGCCCTGTCGCGTCTGGAGGGCGAGCGAAGTCTACGGGAATCCTGGCTGAAACAGGCCGGACAGGGGACCGAAGCGGTGTCCTTTGCGGAGCTCGCGGCGAACGGCGCCGGCGCGTTGCGCTGCGACCGGCTGGGCTGCCTGTATCGGGGCGGCGGTCATCTGGTGGCCCTGGTCCGCCGTCCCGAGGCGCTGTACGAGGATTGCCGCGCCGCCGATACCGTGGTGGTGCCGGTGCCGGTGCTGCGTCTGGCCTGCCCTTCGGCCCGCCTGTTCGTCGATGGCTTGGCCTTGAAACGGCGCGGTACCCATGCGTTGTGGCTGGAGGACGGCGCGGTGCGGGTCGAGACAGTGCAACAGTGGCAGGGGCGGCGACCCTGGGCCAGCTACAAGGCGCCGGCGGCCCGCGACCAGACTGCCACCGATGGCCCCGAGCCCTGAGGCGGGGAGGCCCGCAGATGGATTGCTTCGCCCAGGGCTCGCAATGACCGGAAACGGAGGTGAAGGGTCCTCATTCCGAGGTGAAGGGTCCTCATTCCATTGTCCTTGCGAGGAGCGAAAGCGACGCGGCAATCCATCTGTGTGGCGTGTATCAATAGTGATACCGACACTGAACGATTTCTATTTGCTGGGCGGTTGCTGAGCCAACGACACGATAGACCAGACGGTGCTCACCGGTGATCCGACGTGACCACCAACCCCGGAGATTCTCTTTCAATGGTTCTGGCTTTCCTAAGCCATTGAAGGGACTGCGCATTACATCACGCAGCAATTCATTGATCTTTGCCAGAACGGCCCGATCGGAGTCTTGCCAGAATAGATAATCGTTCCACGCCGCCTCGGTCCACAGCAGGTTCATGGTTCCATGAGGTCGCGCTGCGTTGTGTGGGCGGCATCAGCATCCGCAATCGAACGCAGCAGGCGTTCGGCATTGACCGGACTGCGCAGTAAATGAAGGGTCTCCATGATGCCGTCGAACTCCTCCTTGTCGATCAGGACGGCGGAAGGAGCATTCTGTCGTGTCACCAACAGAGGCAATCGTGACTCATGAACCTGGTCGAGGCGCTCGCGGAGATGTTCCCGCAAATCGGTATAGGTGCAAACATCCATAGACGGCTCCACCGCTCTCGCATGACCTGTACAGAAATATGTACGCATGCGAGGCGACCGTCAAGAACTCGTGGCGAACCCTTGCCGTCGAGTCAGCCCGCCTGGGCCTTGGCAAAACTGTCGCGCAGGCCGATGGTGCGGTTGAACGCCAGGCCGGGCGACTTGGCGTCGCGGCAGAAATAGCCCAATCGTTCGAACTGCACCGGCTGCCCGGCTTCCGCCGCTGCCGCCGCCGGTTCCAGACGGCAATCGGTCAGGACCTCGAGCGAGCTCGGATTGAGATCGGCGAAGATATCGCCATCGGCCCCGGGATCGGGGCGGCCGAACAGATGGTCGTACAGGCGGACCTCGGCGGTCACGGCGTCGGCGGCGGCCACCCAATGCAGGGTTGCCTTGACCTTGCGGCCATCGGGGGCGTTGCCGCCGCGGGTCGCCGGATCATAGGTGCAGCGCAACTCGACCACTTGGCCGGCGGCATCCTTGACCACTTCACGGCAGGTGATGAAATAGGCATAGCGCAACCGTACCTCGCGGCCCGGCGCCAGCCGGAAGAACTGCTTGGGCGGATCCTCCATGAAATCGTCGCGCTCGACATAGAGTTCGCGGCCGAAGCGGATGCTGCGGCTGCCGGCCGTCGCGTCCTCGGGGTTGTTGACCGCTTCGAGTTCCTCGGTTCCATCGCCCGGATAATTCTCGATGACCACCTTCAACGGCCGCAGCACCGCCATCCGGCGCAGCGCCGACTTGTTCAGCAGTTCGCGGATCGGATGTTCGTACATGGCCACGTCGACCGTGCTGTTGGCCCGGGCCACACCGATCCGGCGCACGAATTCGCGCAGCGCCGCCGGCGGCACGCCGCGACGGCGCAGGCCGGCCAGGGTCGGCATGCGGGGATCGTCCCAGCCGCTGACATGGCCCTTGCGGACCAATTCGGTCAGCACGCGCTTGGACAGCACGGTATAGCCCAGGTTGAGGCGGGCGAATTCGTATTGGCGGGGCCGCGACGGCACCGGCAGGTTGTCGAGAAACCACTCATAGAGCGGGCGATGGTCCTCGAACTCCAGCGTGCACACCGAATGGGTGATGCCCTCGATGGCATCGGACTGGCCATGCGCGAAATCGTAGGTCGGGTAGATGCACCAGGCGCCGCCGGTGCGCGGGTGCTCGGCATGCAGGATGCGGTACAGCGCCGGGTCGCGCAGATTCATATTGCCGGCCGCCATGTCGATCTTGGCGCGCAGGATGCGGGCCCCATTGGGGAACTCGCCGGCCCGCATGCGGCGGAACAGGTCGAGGTTCTCGGCCACCGGGCGGTCGCGGAACGGGCTGTTGCGGCCCGGTTCGGTCAGGGTGCCGCGCATCTCGCGCATCTGGTCGGGGTTGAGATCGTCGACATAGGCCTTGCCGGCCTCGATCAGGTGTTCGGCCCAGGCGTACAGCTGCTCGAAATAGTCCGAGGCGTAATAAAGGTGCTTACCCCAGTCGAAGCCCAGCCAGCGCACATCGGTTTCGATGGCGTCGATGTACTCCTGCTCTTCCTTGGTCGGATTGGTGTCGTCGAAACGCAGATGGCAGCGGCCGCCGAATTCCTGCGCCGTGCCGAAATTGAGGCAGATCGACTTGGCGTGGCCGATATGCAGATAGCCGTTGGGCTCCGGCGGAAACCGGGTCACCACGCCGGTGACGCGCTTCGATTCGAGGTCGGCCCGGATGATGTCGCGGACGAAGTTGTTGCCCGCTTCGGCGATTGGCGTCTCGGTTGCCATTTGCACCCCAACTTGCTCGCCCACGATTCTCTGGGCGTGCCGTCTATGTGCCAGATCCATGCCCGCGCGCCAACGATAAAACGGCAGGATCACGGCCTGGGCGCAATGGTTCTACCGGAAGCGTTGGCGCGGATTCAGGTGGCGCCCGTCAGTAGCGCCGCAGCAGGCCGATCAGGCGGCCCTGCACCTTGACCCGATCCGGGCCGAAGATGCGGGTTTCGTACTTCTGATTGGCCGGTTCGAGGGCGATCGAGGCGCCCTTGCGGCGCAGGCGCTTCAGGGTCGCCTCGTTGTCGTCCACCAGGGCGACGACGATGGTGCCGTTCTCGGCGGTGTCGCAACGGTGCAGGATCACCACATCGCCGTCCAGGATGCCCGCCTCGATCATCGAATCGCCTTCCACCGTCAAGGCGTAATGCTCGCCCTTGCCGAGCAGCATGGCGGGAACGCTGACCGTGTTGGCATAGTCGCGCAGCGCCTCGATGGGCGTGCCGGCGGCGATCTTGCCGTACAGCGGCAGGTCGATGGCCTCGGCGGCGGCGCCGACGCTGGCGCCCGGCAGGGCGGCGGTGAAGTCGCCGCGAATGACGTTGGGGGCGAAGCGCGGCGAAGGCGCCGCAGCCGCGGTTCCGGTGTCGGCCGTACCGAGGTTTTCGGGCAGCTTGAGGACCTCGAGGGCTCGAGCCCGATGCGGCAGCCGGCGGATGAAACCGCGTTCCTCGAGGCCGGTGATCAGACGGTGGATGCCCGACTTCGATTTCAAATCGAGGGCTTCCTTCATCTCGTCGAATGAGGGCGAAACGCCGGAGGCCTTCAGCCGCTGATCGATGAAAATGAGGAGTTCATACTGCTTGCGTGTCAGCATCTCGCCCTCCGTCGGCTGGCCCCCACAAGATATGGAACAAATCCGCAACAGCCACCCTTGTTCTAGTTTAGTTCCAGTGACCCGTCAAGCCGACAATTGGGGCATTCTCTTGAGCGACTCCAATCTTAGCTCTCGGTGTCTGGACGAGGGATGAGACCGCCAAGACGCCAAGGCGCCAAGGCATGGTGACGGCACCGGGCGCCGCAGGCCATTTCTCAGGCCAGGAAATTGAAACCGATCCTGTTCTGCGGGTGGGAACGCATTCACCTTGGCGTCTTGGCGCCTTGGCGGTTCATCAACAGGACTGTTCCGGTTTGTCGCCGATGATACGCGCCGAGCCGGTGTTCAGTCGGCGTCGTAGCTTCCCGACTTGCCGCCCGATTTGTGGACCAGGCGGATGTCGGTGATGCGCATGCCGCGGTCGACCGCCTTGCACATGTCGTAGACGGTCAGCGCGGCGACCGCGACGGCGGTCAGCGCCTCCATCTCGACGCCGGTGCGGCCGGCCAGCTTGCAGGTCGCGGTGATGTCGATGGCCGAGCCGGCCACATCGCAGGACAGGGTCACCTCGACCGCGGTCAGGGCCAGCGGATGGGTGAGGGGAATCAAGTCGGGGGTGCGTTTGGCCCCCATGATGCCGGCCAACTGGGCCACCGCCAGAACGTCGCCTTTCTTGACCCCGCCGGCCTGGATCAGGGCCATGGTTGCGGCGGCCATCAGCACCTTGCCCTTGGCCACCGCGACCCGCTCGCTGACCGGCTTGGCGCCGACATCGACCATGCGGGCGTTGCCCTCGCTGTCGAAATGGGTGAATTCGGTCATCTCAGGCAACCAACGGGGCGGCCAGCAGGGCACGGGTGGCCGCCGCCACATCGGCTTGGCGCATCAGCGATTCACCGATCAGGAAGCGGCGCGCCCCGGCCCGCGCCATGCGGGCGAGATCGGCCGGGCCCTTGAGACCGCTTTCGGCCACCAGCACCCGCTGGGCGGCGCGGCCGTCGCCGGCCAGAAGAGCGGCCAGGCGTTCGGTCACCGCCAGGTCGGTCTGCATGGTCTTCAGATTGCGGTTGTTGACGCCCAACAGCGGCGAGGCGAGCCCGAGGGCGCGCTCCAACTCGGCCTCGTCATGCACCTCGACCAGCACGTCCATGCCGAAACCCTGGGCCAGGCCCTCCATCTCGGCCGCCTCGCGGTCGGTCAGGGCGGCCAGGATGAGCAGCACGCAATCGGCGCCGAGGGCGCGCGACTCGGCGATCTGCCACGGATCGACCATGAAGTCCTTGCGCAGCACCGGCAGCGACACCGACCTGCGGACCGCCGTCAGGAATTCGTCGGAGCCCTGGAAATAGGGGGCGTCGGTGAGCACCGAAAGACAGGCGGCGCCGCCTGCCGCATAGGCCCGAGCCAGGCTTGGCGGATCGAAATCGGGACGGATCAGCCCGGCCGAAGGCGAGGCCTTCTTGATTTCGGCGATCAGGCCGTAGCCGGTGGCGGCGGCCCGGGCCAGCGCCGCGGCGAAGCCGCGCGGCGGGCTTTGCCGGGCGGCCAGCCGCTCGAGCTCGGCCAAGGGGCGGTGCTGCTTCGCTTCGGCCACCAGCCGGCGCTTGGTGGCGCAGATCTCCGCCAGGATGTCGCTCACCGGTGCAGCTCGCGGTTGGTGATGGCGATCAGGGTCTCGAGGGTGGCCCGCGCCGCACCGGAATCGATGGCGCGGGCGGCTCGTTCGACCCCCGCGGCCAGGCTTGGCACCTGGTCGGCGACCACCAGGCCGGCGGCGGCGTTCAACAGGACGATGTCGCGGTAGGGGCCGGGCTCGCGGTCCAACAGGCGCGTCAAGGCGGCGGCATTGTGCAGGGCATCGCCGCCTTTCAAGTCGGCCGGGCTGGCCATGGCCAAGCCGACCGCTTCCGGGGTCACGGTGAAACGGTGCACGGCGCCATCACGCCATTCGGCCACCTGGCTGGGGCCGGTGGTGGTCAACTCGTCGAGGCCGTCCGATCCGTGCATCACCCAGGCCCGCTCGGCCCCCAGACGGCCGAGCACCTCGGCCAGGGGAACGACCCACTGTTCGGAGAACACGCCGACGATCTGGCGCTTGGCTCCGGCCGGATTGGACAGCGGGCCGAGCAGGTTGAACAGGGTGCGGGTGGCCAATTCGACCCGGACGCCGGCGACATGGCGCATGGCGGCATGGTGGCGCGGCGCCATCAGGAAGCCGATATGGCCATTCCACAGGCATTCGCGGACCAGGCTCATATCGGCGTCGATCTTGACCCCGAGCGCCGCCAGCACGTCGGCCGAGCCCGATTTCGACGACAGGGCGCGGTTGCCGTGCTTGGCCACCGGTACCCCGCAAGCGGCGATGAGCAGGGCCGCCGCGGTCGAGATGTTGTAGGTGCCGGCTGCGTCGCCGCCGGTGCCGCAGGTGTCGATGGCGCCCGGCGGGGCCTCGATATGGGCTGCCTTGGCCCGCATGATGCGGGCCGCGCCGGTGATCTCGTCGACCGTCTCGCCGCGCACCCGGAGCGCCATCAGGAAGCCGCCGATCTGGGCCGGCGTGGCGTCGCCGGACATGATGATGTCGAACGCCGATTCGGCCTCGGCCTCGCTCAGCACCTGGCCGGCGGCGACCCGTGCCAACAGGGCCTTCATGTCGGTGGGCGTGCCCATCAGGCGGCGTGCCCGGTGCGCCGGCGGGCCAGCGTGAGGAAGTTCTGCAGCATTTGGTGTCCGTGCTCCGAGGCGATGCTCTCCGGATGGAACTGCACCCCGTGAACGTTCAACTGGCGATGGGCCAGGCCCATGATCAGGCCGTCGTCGGTCCAGGCGGTGGCTTCGAGGCAGGCCGGCAGGCTGGCCCGCTCGACCACCAGCGAATGGTATCGGGTGGCCCGGAAGGGGGTCGGCAGGCCGGCGAACAGGCCGCTGCCGACATGCTGGATGTCGCTGGTCTTGCCATGCACCGGATGCGGCGCGCGCACCACCTTGCCGCCGAAGGCCTGGCCGATCGCCTGATGGCCGAGGCAGACGCCAAGCAGCGGAATGCGGCCGGCGCACCGTTCGATCAGAGCCAGGCAGATGCCGGCGCGATCCGGGTCGCAGGGCCCCGGCGAAATGACGATGCCCTCGGGCGCCATGGCCAGGGCGTCATCCACCGATAGCGCATCGTTGCGCGCCACCCGCACCTCGGCACCCAACTCGCCCAGGTAATGCCAGAGGTTGTAGGTAAAGCTGTCGTAATTGTCGATGAGCAGGAACATGGAACCGCCGTGGCCGTCGAGCGGCAACAATGCCGCCCCCTGCCGGGCGCCGTCAAGGATCAGGAGGCGATCGTCGCCGCCTCGAGTCTGATCATCGGCAGCAGGGCGATCGGTCGCCATCCACCGGAGTGCCGCCTGACCCACGGATGCCCGTCTCGACGTCCCCAATGGCGCGTCGATGCGCCCCCGAATTGGCGCGACATCATGTGAAATTTACCAACATTCGGAAAATTGACATATGGACGGCAGATCGAGCATATTGGCGCCTCGATGGGCTTGCGCAGGCCGAAGCCGGCCGCACCGGCCTGATGCGCGATGTCGGACTGTCTGTCGTGGCTCTCGTCGGTCGTTCGGCCGGGGGTTGGCCGCGGTCTTTGGCGCCGAGGGAAATCCCTACGGTCCGTGCCAGACCAAGACACTCGCATGCGTCGGGCCAAATACTAATCATCTGTGTCGGTCGATGATCTAGATACGTCAAGGGGCGAAAATGAGATACGCAGAGACTGGATTCAATCTGGAAATTGACCTGGCGACAGGGAATATTGAACGGGTCGAAACTGATCCAAATCTAATGAAGCTTCATCTCGGCGGACTTGGCACGGGCGTCAAGTTACACTGGGACAGGGTCCCGCCCGAAGTCAAAGCCTTCGATCCCGAGAATCTGCTGATATTCAGCACGGGTCTCCTGACCGGCACACCGGTGTTCAGCGCCAACCGTTCGGTGATCAGCTTCATCTCTCCGCAATCGGATACCCTGGCATATCCCATGATGGGCGGCTTTTTTGCCGCTGAACTGAAATATGCCGGATACGACAAGGTGGTCTTCCGGAACAAGTCGCCCGATTGGGTCTATCTGTACATCCACAACAACAAGGTCGAACTTCGCGACGCCACGCATCTGCAGGGCAAAGGTGCCCTCGAAACGCAGGAACTGATCCGCCAAGAGCTGGGCGAGCGGAAACTGCAGATCGCCGCCATTGGCTTGGCCGGAGAGAACCGCGTGTTCACCGCCTCCATCGAGCAGTCCCGATCGAGCGCCAGCCGGCTCGGCGGCGGCGCCGTGATGGGCGACAAGAAGATCAAGGCGGTGGCGGTACGGGGAACCAAGGATGTTCTGATCGCCCGGCCCGAAGAATTCATGGAACAGATGAAGGGCGTGACCGAATACATCAAGTTCCGGTGGGAAAACCCCGTCAAGGACGTGATGACCATCATGTCCGGGATCGGATCGCCGCAGGAGATGCTGCATACCGACGAAAAGTGGCATACGGAGAATTTCGCCTGGGGCAACGCCCGCACCCGCCGCAGAGACTTCTGGACCGACGAAATCAATGAATCGTGGACAAAGTCGCAGAAGGCCGCGGTAACCCGGCTGATCAGTTGCTTCAACTGTCCAAGCCAATGCGGCGCGGTGGTCTCGCCCAAGGACGCCAACCGCTATATGGCGAAATGCTTCGGCAAACTGACCTATGCGATGGCCGCCTATGTCGACGACCTGGACTTCGGCTGGAAGATCTTGCAGCGCGCCTCGGAGTATGGGGTGGATTCGTTCTCGACCCCGCAGATCCTGGCCTTCGCCGTCGAACTGTACGAAGCCGGCATTCTGACCGACAAGGACTTCGACGGCTGCCCGAAGGACAAAGAGGGTCGGTTCTTCTGGCTGCTCGACCGGGTGGTGCGGCGCGAAGGGATCGGCGACATCCTGGCCGACGGCGTCTATTTTGCCGCCCGCAAGATCGGCAACGGGGCCGAAGCCTTCGACCACAACACCATCAAGAAGCATGAGCAACTCCCGGTCAAGCTCGGGACCCTGGATCCGCTCTATTTCCTGATGTATTCCACCAACGAGAAGATCAGTATTACCCAGATGGAAGGGCAGTGGCCGCAGTCGGCCTTTCCGACCATCGAACAGAGGGAAGACTTCGTCAAGGATTGGCCGCAGATTCCCGATGAGAAGTTCAAGCAATATGTTCTCGATTGGGAATTGCGGGGCGAGAAAGCAATCCCCCATTATCCGACGGCGGAAATGAGCTCGGAAATCGTCGATTGGATGGAGATGATGCACAACATCGACGACGCCGTCGGCATGTGCTGCGGCATGTCGTCGTTCTGCCTGAAGCCGCCCTACCATATCCACAACTACCCGAAAATTATCTCGGCGGCCACCGGGATGGATCTCGATCAGGCGGAGCTCAAGAAGATCGCCAATCGAAGCCGCAATCTGCACCGGGCTTACAATAACCGGAAGGGTATTACCAGGGCCGTCGAGAAGCCGCCGGCAGATCACTGGAAGAAGCGGTTCCCGGAACTCGAAGAGAATTTGCTGTCGACCTATTACACCTACAAGGGTTGGAATCTGAACGGGATTCCGACCCGGGAAAGGCTCGAAGATCTGGACCTTGGCTATGTTGCCGATGATCTGGAGAGCCGGGGCATCTTGGATACAGCCCAAGCCTAGGAGGCGCCGGCGCGCCCGCCAAGCGGGCGCGCCGGACCCGATGACATGCCCATCTTTGAAGAATCCCGGCAGATTATCCTCGACCAGGTAACGCCGCTTGGGGTCGAACGTGTCGACCTGCTGTCGGCCTTGGGCCGGGTTCTGGCCGAAGACGTGATCGCACCCTGGGACATGCCCCGTTACGACCATTCGGCGATGGATGGCTTTGCCGTACGCAGCGCCGACTGTGCGGGCGAGGGGGCTGCCCTGCGGATCATCGGCTGCATAGCGGCGGGTGGCAGCGCATCGACGCCCGTTGTGACGGGTTGCGCCGTTCGCATCATGACCGGGGCACCGGTTCCCGGCGATTGCGATGCCGTGGTGCCGCTCGAACAAACGGAACAGGTCGAAGGCTCGGTGAAGATCTTGGCGCCGGTCCAACTCTGGCAGCATGTTCGCTTCCAAGGTGAAGACGTGCCGATCGGTGACAAGGTTCTGATGGCAGGAGCGGTCATTCAGTCGCCGGAGATCGGCATGCTGGCCTTCTTCGGCAAGGCCGTGGTGCAGGTCTACCGGAAGGCGCGGGTGGCGGTTCTGTCGACCGGCGACGAACTCATGGAATTGGGGGAGCCGCCATTGGTGGGGCGGATCATCAACAGCAACGCCTTCTATCTGGCCGCGGCTATTCGCGAGGTCGGCGCCGAGCCGATCATCCTCAGTATCGCCCGCGACAACAGGGATAGTCACCGCGAGAAGATACTCGAGGGCCTGAAAGCGGATGCGCTGATCACCTCGGCCGGCGTGTCGACCGGGGATTGGGACTTCGTGCTGGATGTGCTGTCCGAATTGGGGGTTCGGCCGATCGTCGCCAAGGGCGACGGGAGGGCCGGTGGCCCGAAAGCCTTCGGCATGATGGGGGAGACCCCGGTGTTCTCGCTTCCCGGCAAGCCGGTATCGACCATGATCACCTTCGAAGAGATCGTTCGGCCGGCATTGCTGAAGATGATGGGCCACCATCGAGTGACCAGGCCACGCTTCAAGGCGACGCTGCGGGAAGATGCCAGCAAGAAGCCCGATAAGATCAAGTATCTCAGGGTGCGGATCGAATTGGAGAACGGCCGTTACTTTGCCAGCACCGCCGGTGACCAAAGCACGAGCATGTTGCGAACCATGATCAGGGCCAACGCCATTGCCGTCCTGCCCAAAGGGCGCTCGGTGGTGGCAGCCGGGGAAGAGGTGGACGTGCATCTGATCCGCGGCGACGCGGCCATGCTGGAAAAATAGGAAGGCTGAGGTTTCGCCGTGACCGACCAAGAGATGAACGCTCACCAACAGATCGGCCTCCTTATCAGCGAGGACGTCGAACGCCTGGTGGCCGATCGCATGATCGGGCGAGAAGATCTGCAAAAGGTAATCTATCGCGCCGAGAGCACCGCAAAGAAATTGATCAATCTCTCCACCGGTCGGTCACTGGCCTATTTTCGGCCTAAGGCCGTGTTCTACTGGGTGGAATACAGCCAGTGCGATGACGGCTATCAGGTGCACACCGCCTATTCCCACCGGATGGTGACGAAGTCGAGCGGCAGCTCGAAGGAGTGGGTGAAGACCGGCACCGAGACCGACTGGCTGTGCAATCCGTGCCAGCGACCGTTGGAGGTGCAAACGGTCCGGCTTCAATACATGCAGTCGATCTTCCCGATCGATCTTCCCGCCTGCTCCGGCTGCGATTTCGTCCTGGTGGCGGAGGACTTGGCGACCGGCAAGATGGCCGAGGCGGAGCAGGCCCTTGAAGACAAGTGACCGTTCCCGCCTGCGAGCCTGTGAAAAAATTAGTGGCGCCGGCGTCCCTGCCGGCGTTCCGGCGGAGCCGGAAGAGCAGCATTTCCGCCGCTCCGCGGCGGACACCGGCAGGGACGCCGGTGCCACTGAAAAACAATTATCTCACGCCACGTCTCTGGGGGCCGGCGAATGATCCCCTTCGATTGGCCCGAAACCAGCCGGATCGTTGGGCCCTGCATAAGGCCGGGGGGTGTCGCTCTCACCGAGCGGGCCATCGAAATCTGCAATTTGGCCCCCGGCTCCCGGATCGCCGATATCGGTTGCGGCGCCGGTGGGACCCTGGAGCATCTGCAACGCACCGGCTTCTACCACCTGGTCGGGCTCGATTGTTCGGACACGCTCCTCGGGCTGGCGGCCTCCCGCCTGGGGTCGGGGGGGCTGGTACAAGGCCGGGCGGAAGCACTTCCCTTTCGGGACCAGTCCTTCGACGCCCTCCTTTGTGAATGTGTTCTTTCCATCGTCGAAGACAGGGTCGCCGCGCTCCAGGAGTTTGCGCGGGTCTTGAAGGATGATGGATGTCTGATCCTGAGCGATGTCTTCGATGGATCGAAGCAGTCCCTGATCCAGGAAACAGTGACAGAGCTTGGCTTTTCCATCCTTCTGTTGGAGGAGAACCAGCGGGTTCTCAAGGAATTTGCGGCACGCCTGATACTTGCAGGCAAACCTGTTCCCCATTCCTCCGGCTGCGGCCTCAGTTACCACCTTCTGGTGGCCCGGAAGTCGAAGGCGAGCAGAGAGAATTGATAATGATGGGCGATGTGCTGTTGCAACTGATTCGATTGAAGTCAAAGGGGTTCTGTTGCGCCCAGATCATCTTGATCATGGCGCTGGAGGCCCAGGGCAAGACCAACCCGGACCTGGTGCGCTCGATGGGCGGTCTGTGCTTCGGGATCAACGGCAGCGGCGAGGTCTGTGGAGCCCTGTCGGGTGGCGCCTGCCTTATCTCGCTCTATAGCGGCAAGGGGAGCGAGGCCGAGGAAGCGGATGCGCTGCGGCAATCGATGCTGGATGAACTGGTCGACTGGTTCCGGGCGGCGGCCGACAGCGAGTACGGCGGGACGCGCTGCAACGACATCCTGGCCCGCTTTCCCAACCACGGCAAATGCGGCCAGATCGTCGCCGATACCTACGGGAAATGCATGGAAATCCTGGTGGGCCACGGCTTCGATCCGGCGGTCGGCAGGAATGGGTGAGGTGATGGCCGAGGTCTTTGCCGACGCAACCGAGAGCCTCTGCCCGGTCTGCCTCAAAAGGATCGCCGCGACCCGGCAGCCGCGCGGCGATGACGTCTTTCTGGTCAAGGAATGCGCCGAGCACGGCCTCTTCAGTACCGTAATCTGGCGCGGCGCGCCGGCCCTGTCCGAATGGCGGAGAGCGAAGGCTCCGGTTCATATCGGCCAGCGGATGGTTGCCGAGGGCTGCCCGTTCGACTGTGGCCTCTGTACGGCCCATGAACAGCGCCCCTGTTCGGTTCTGCTGGAGGTGACGAACCGCTGCAACCTGCATTGCGCCGTCTGTTTCGCCGATTCGGGGAATGGCGAGGAGGACGAGCCGACCCTGGAGGGCATCGCCGGGCTGCTGGAAGGGGCCATGGCGGCGGCCGGGCCGTGCAATCTGCAGCTGTCGGGCGGTGAGCCCACCCTGCGGGACGACCTGCCGGCGATCGTCGAAATGGCGCGGCGCATCGGTTATTCCTTCATCCAGGTCAACACCAACGGTCTCCGTCTCGCCGCCGACCAAAGCTACGCGGACCGCCTCAAGGCGGCCGGCCTGTCGTCGGTTTTCCTCCAGTTCGACGGCGTCGAGGACGGGATTTACCGCGCCTTGCGGGGCAGGCCGCTGTTGGAGCAGAAGCTCCGGGCCGTCAGGAATTCCGGCGAGGCCGGTCTTGGGGTCGTCCTCGTCCCGACTCTGGTCAAGGGCGTCAATACCGACTCGGTCGGCGCCCTCGTCCGTCAGGCCCTGCAACTGGCGCCCACGGTGCGTGGCATCCATTTCCAACCGTTCAGCCAGTTCGGCCGTTTCCCTGGCAACAGCGCCCAACGCCGCTTCACCCTGCCCGAGGTGATGCGGTCGCTCGAAGAGCAGACCGGCGGGGTTCTCAAACTGGGCGACTTTTCGCCGCCGGGCGGCGAACACGCCCATTGTTCCTTCCATGCCACCTACATCAGCTCGGCCGATGGCAGCCTTCGGCCGATCGGCGGAGCCGAGGAAGATGCCTGCTGTTCGGCCGAAGCAGACGGCATCGGCCGAACCGTCGAGACGGTGTCCCGCCGGTGGCAACTGCCCCTGCCGGCCCGCCCTGCCGATCGCCCCGCGGTCGCTGGCAAAGCCGGCTGCTGTGGTGGCGCCCGCCCCGCCATGACCCGCAATGAAAACCCGCTCACCCTGGACGACTTCCTGCGGGACGTCGCCACCCGGAGCTTCACCATCTCCGGCATGGCCTTTCAGGATGCCGAGAATCTCGATCTGGAGCGCCTTCGCGGGTGCTGCATAGCGGTCGTTTCCCCGGAAGGCAGGCTGGTCCCGTTCTGTGCCTACAACCTCACCGGTCGGAATGGCGACAGTCTTTATCGGCGCCGCAACGGAGCCGACCGCTGATGGTCGGCATCACGCCCCTCGAGGCATGGATCAGACGGAAAGCCGGCATCGGCCCGGAATCGACCGGCGAGGGCTTCGCGCAAGCCCTCGCGGCCTACCAGCTGCAAAGCCTGAACGACACCATCGCCTATGCCCGCCGGAATGCGCCGTTTTACCGACGCTGCCTGGCCTCGCTGCCGGAAGCGTCCCTGTCGACCCTGGCCGATATGGCCCGGATTCCCTTTACCACCGCACAGGACTTGAGCAAGAACCCGTCCGGCTTCCTGGCGGTCAGCCAGGACGATATCGCCCGGATCGTCACGCTGCGCAGCTCGGGCAGCACGGGGGAGGCCAAGCGGCTGTTCTTCACCGATCAGGATCTGGAGTTGACCGTCGACTTCTTCCACCACGGCATGTCGACCCTGGTTCGGTCCGGGCAGCGGGTCGCGGTCCTTTTGCCGGGAGAGCTGCCCGACAGCGTCGGGGACTTGCTGGTGCGGGGGCTCGGGAGGATGGAGGTGCAGGCGGTGGCGTTCGGCCCGGTCGGCGATCCTGGCCGGACCGCCGAACAGATCGCCTCGTTCGGCGCCCATTGCCTGGTCGGCATTCCCACCCAGCTGCTGGCCGTCGCCCGCTCACCGTCCGGGGCGGCCATCGGCAAGGGCCGGATCGAGAGCGTCCTGTTGAGCACCGACTACGTTCCGGCGGCCATCGCACGGAGCCTCGAGGAGGTATGGGGGTGCCGGGTGTTTACGCATTACGGCACGACCGAGACGGGGCTCGGCGGCGGGGTCGAGTGTGCGGCCCTGGATGGCTACCATCTCAGGGAGGCCGATCTCTATTTCGAGGTGGTCGATGATCAGACGGGACAGCCTTGTGCCGATGGCCGGCTGGGCGAGGTGGTCTTCACCACCCTGACCAGGCGCGGCATGCCTCTCATCCGCTATCGGACCGGGGACATCGCCCGCATCCTGCCCGAAGCTTGTGCCTGCGGCAGTGCCTTGCGGCGGATGGAGCGGGTCAGGGGCAGGCGAAACAACGCTATTCACCTGGGAGCCGGCTCCGACCTGACTTTGGCAGAGATGGATGAGGCCCTGTTCCGTCTGCCCGATCTGCTCGACTACCGGGTTTCGATCAGCCAGGGGAAGGGCGGACGATTCCGCATGGTGGTCGAGGTCCAGGGAACCGAAGGCGATGGCCCGAGCGAGCCGGAAGTCCTCCGCCAGCTCATGGAGGTGGAGGCGATCCGAGCGGGAATCGCCAATGGGTACCTGGACATAAGCGGGCTGGGCGTGTCGACCGAGGGGCGCTGGGGCACCACCGGTGTGGCGAAAAGAACCATCGTCACCAGCGATCCGATGAGTCTTGGCCATGCGGGTTAAGGTGTCAGCGCCGCGCCACGTCGCCGTGCATGAGGCCGGTCACGCCGTTGCCGGTTGGGCGTTGAACAAGCAACATGGCTGGGCTCACCCGCCCTTTGAATGGATCGGGATTGAAGAAGGCAAAGCCGCGGCGTCCGGGCGAGGATGCGTGTCCCGGGTCTTGCTGCATAATGTGCAGGACGGGCGCCTGGTAAACACCCGATTCCCGCAAGTCAGAGATAAACAAAGTATCATAACATATTGTGAACACGACTTTATTTGCATCGCTGCCGGTCCATTGGCGCAAGCGAAATATCAGAGAAAATCGCTTCTGTGGGCGCTGGTGTCGTCCGGCTATGCCGATGCGGATGCGGGGTCTTTGTTGTTGGATCATCGCTATTTCCCACTGACGGGACTCAGCACGGCGCAACATCTCGTCCGCCGGGCCCGAAATTTGGTCAACACCCATTGGCCCGCCATCAACGCCCTCGCCGACGCCTTGCTGGCGCAGCGCCGCCTTGAGACCGACAAGGCTGTGGCCATCATCGAGGCCGTCGGGCTGAACTCAATGCCTCTTTGACCTCTCTTCTATGCGCATTGACGGGGCGAATTCGGGGCCTGTGGACATCCCAGATGAAGCCCTATCGCGCCTCCGGCGGGAGAGGTTGGGGTGAGGGTGGTCAGCTGCGGACGGACGCGCCCGTGTTCCGGCGCGACCAGGTCGGGCCGAATCCGGAATGTCTCCACTCCGCTATCGAAAACCGGTGCCGGTCAATGGAACGACCGTGATGGGCGCTATGCGGCCTCAATATCAGTCTGAGGAAAATCGTCGCCCTTGTAGAAAAGCGGTACCCGTTCGTGCCGCGCACAAGCATATGCGAAACAATCTCCAAAATTCAGCGCCGCCGGATGGCGCGACTTGCCGTAACGGTCATAGGCGTCGATAGCAAGAGTCCGGGTTTCAGCGGCGACGGCGACGACGGTGATTCCCATGAGTTTGAGATAATCCTCGACAGCAGATTCGGCATCGCGCGCGGTCAAACCCAGAATGCGCATCACCGCGATGACCGTTTCCCAGACAGCCAGAGGCGAGGTGATCCGTTTCGGGTAGCTTTGCATGCGCGAAAGCAGCGCCCGGGCATCGCTTTCATCGGTCAGCATCGCGGTGAGAGCGGAAGCGTCAAGGAACATCACTCGTTCCCATAAAGGCCGTCGATGAAGGCCTTGTCGGCCGGCATTCCGCTGGCGGGATTGGCCCGGGCTCGCAATGCCCGGCAAAAATCGACACCCAGATCGACCAGGGACGGTATGGCGCGTTCGCGCTCCAACTCGTGCAACAATGCCTGGCGAACCACTTCAGTCTTGCTGACCTTCTTGATGGCCACAAGCCGATTCGCCAAGCTGTCGACTTCAGGATCCTTGACAAAGAGAGCCATAAAATATCTCCTATCTATATCCAAATATATCACTGGGATATTCCCCTGTCACGACATCTCAATCCTCTCCTTTCGAATTATGGAAAATCTCGGTTGGCTGGCGACTTGGCGAGGAATCTTTAGGAGCGAAACATGGGCACCACGAAAACACGACCCTGGGATGTTGTGGACAGCCTGACCAGCGACGAGCGGATCGAGGCCTATTTGGAAGCGGCCTTGGAAGAGGGCGATGCGGCATTGGTCGCTGCAGCCCTGGGCGACATTGCGCGAGCCAAGGGCATGAGCGAAATTGCGCGGCTGACGGGGCTCGGGCGGGAGAGTTTGTACAAGGCCCTTTCACCCGACGGGAACCCTATTCTGAGGTGTGACGGGCGCCTGTCGAATTGGCAACGCATCGGCCGGCGCCGAGCGACCTTAAGTCGCTGACCGCTTTCGCGCGCAGACGCGCGGCCACCCTCACCCTGACCTCTCCCGCCAAGGGCGGGAGAGGAGATCATCAATGCCCACTGGACCTAGCCCGAAAGAAATAGGAGCAAGCCGGTCGCGTGAGCTGTCAGTCCTGGCAAGGCATCCCCGCCGCATGGGAGGACAGGTCATGGTTCCGCACAAGTCTCTTGAAGTCCTGGCCGTCGCCACCGCTTTCGGCCTGCTCCTGGGCGCCCACCCGGCGGCCGCCCTGGTCTGCCAGGACCCCGAGAGCGGCACCACCCGCGAATCGGGCACCGATTCCTGCGAGCTGGGGGAACGCCAGATCCTGCCGGAGGTGCCGGCCCCGGCGCCGGCCCGGGCCGCCCCGGCGATGCGGGACGAGGCCTCGCGCTGCCTGGAAGGGGCGTCGGTGGCCGAGATCGAGGAGCGGATCCGGAGCAATTTCGGCCCGGTCATCTTCGGCAGCGGGCAGGTCATCATCAATGCCGCCGATGGTCCTTCCGACAGCACCACCTATATCGCCAAGCTGGGCCATCTCGATGCGCATCCCGTCGTCGAGGGCCAGATGGGACCGGCCCGCCTGACCATGCATTGCCTGTCCGGCAATTGCTGGATGGCGCGCAGCCCGCACGGCAGCACGGCGGCTCGCTCGGCCAGTTTTTTGGTCGGTGACCGCGGCCGCGCCCAACGCTCGGCCGAGGCCCTCGGCCAATTGATCCAGCTGTGCGGGGCCGGTGCCGTCAAGGCGTCGCAGTGACGGCTAGACTTAGATTTGCCCCTCAACGGGCGCAGTTTCTCACCAGCCGCCATTGAGGCGGCGGCCAAGGGGCCGGAGGCCCCGCCCGGCGAGGGCGATGGTAGACCTAGTGGATAGAATCTAACACTTGGTGCCCTCGTTTGACGGCGGCGATGATTTTGTCGGGGTCTTTGGTCCAGACAA
>CAIOJO010000414.1 GCA_903858635.1 uncultured Telmatospirillum sp.
CGGAGAAGAGCTGGGTCGAGGACGTCCGGTCGGTTGGTAGCGGCCATAACGATGACATTAGTTCCTTGTTCGAAACCGTCCATTTCGGTCAAAATCTGATTCAAGGTCTGTTCTCTTTCGTCGTGAGAACCGCCGAGACCAGAACCTCTCTGACGGCCGACAGCATCAATTTCGTCAATGAAAATAATGGCTGGAGCATTCTTCTTGGCCTTGGTGAAGAGGTCTCGAACTCTAGAAGCGCCGACACCGACGAACATCTCGACGAAGTCGGAACCGCTGATGGTGAAGAACGGCACATTGGCTTCGCCGGCGATGGCGCGGGCAAGCAGGGTCTTGCCGGTGCCGGGCGGGCCGACCAGCAGCACGCCTTTCGGGATCTTGCCGCCCAGACGCTGGAACTTCTGTGGGTCCTTCAGGAATTCGACGATTTCCTCAAGCTCCTGCTTGGCTTCGTCGATGCCGGCGACATCCTCGAAGGTCACCCGACCGGTCTTCTCGGTGAGCAGCCGGGCTCGGCTCTTGCCGAAGCCCATCGCCTTGCCGCCGGTCGACTGCATCTGGCGCATGAAGAAGATCCAGACGCCGACCACCAGCAGCATGGGGAACCAGGACAGGATGTAATTCCAGAAAGTCTGAGTCTCTTCGCTCTTCGGCAAAGCCGAGATGCGCACGTTGGATTTGCGCAGTTGCGGCACGATGTTGACGTCGGGCGGGGCGTAGGTGCTGAAGGTTCGGCCATCGGTGAAATGGCCGTTGATCTGCTCGCCCTGAATGGTCACATCGGCGACTCGACCGTTTTCGACTTCGGTCAGGAAATCGGAATAGGCATAGCTGGTGCTGCCACGGGGCGTGGTCGAATTCTGAAACAGGTTGAAGAGGGCCGCCAGCAACACGGCGATGATGACCCACAACACCAGATTCTTACTAAAATTCATTCAACGATCCCTCGAAGGGCGAAATCAAACGAGTCCCGCCTCGCAACCGGCCACCGGCGTCAGAGCCGACCCATACGGCTAGATATAATGCGGTCGTCAGCCTAAACAAGGCAATGCCCTAGTCCGGCGAGCGGGTAGACCGGCGTGAAGGCGATACGATCGACGGTCGGTCCGGGCGGCATTTGCCTTACATATCCTAGGTGCGGAACGGCCGAAATACCATGCCGATCGACGATGGCCGGAATGGTCGGCAATACCGGACGCGGCAACAGCGACTGCGGACGGCCCTCCATAAGGTGGCGCAAGGCGCGCCAACCATCATTGCCGAGGGCCGCCACCACGCCCTCGCCGGTTCCCGACAGCCATAGAGTAAAACGGTCGTCCCACGATACCTTTTCGCCGGCCCGCACCGCGCGGTCGGAGGCGACCGCCGCCGGCTCGCGGCAGACCAGCACGCCATGGCGCGTCGGGGCAAGCACGCATCCGGCGAAGCTGCGCCGCGCCGGCAGTCCGGCCACCAATTCGGCGTGCAATCGCTGCAAGCGCTCCAGGCGGGGCGCATGGCGGCCGCCGCCGACGGTCCGGCACAGCCGCGCCACCAAGCGAAGCGAGATTTCTTCGCCGGCCCCCGGAAGAAGCGCCGCATCCAGTCGAGCGAAGCCGGACGGATCAAGACTGACCGCCCGCACCAGCAGCGCCGCGGTGGCCTGGTCGAGGGCCTGACGGGCCCGCCCCAGCTGGGCGGCGGTGACCGCCAGGCGGGCGGCGGTCAGGCCTTCGACGGCCAGGGCCGGCATCATGCGGCGCAGGCGGATGCGCTTGAAGACGTCGCTGCGGTTGGACGGATCGTCGATCCACGGCTGATCGAGCGCGACCAGACTGGCCGCCATGCGGTCCCGCGGCACCTCCAGCAGCGGTCGCAGCACGTTCAGTTCGGGCGCCGCCGTCAGCGGCGCCATCGCCGCCAGACCGTCGACGCCGCTGCCCCTGCCCAGCCGCAGCAGGAAGGTCTCGGCCTGATCCTCCTGATGATGAGCCAACAACAGATGCAGCACGGCATGTTCGGCGCACCAGCCGCGTAGCAGGGCGTAGCGGGCCTGCCGGGCCGCCGCCTGCAGGCCGGTCGACGGCTTGGCGCCGCTCCACACCAGGATGTGATGCTCGATCCCGCGGGCGGTCAGCCATTGTCCGACCGTCGCCGCCTCGGCGGCCGCCTCGGGCCGCAATTGATGGTCGACGGTCAAACCGACCACCCGGCCGCCCTGGGCCCGCGCCCAGCGATCGGCCAACAGGCAGAGCGCCAGGCTGTCGGCCCCTCCCGAAACACCGACGGCCACCGTCGGCGTCGGCTCGAACGGTCCCAAAGGGTCCATCCGGCGGCGAAGCTCGTCGTCGCCCAGCGGCAGGACGTCGTTCAGCACCCCAGCTTCTGCTTTTCGGCCGCCGCCTGGCGCCTCAAATTGTCGGCCGCTTCGGGGAATTCGGTGGAGAAGCGGTGCAGCGCGGCGCAGGCCTCCTTCTTCTTGCCGAGATTGCTCATCGCCAAGCCGACCTTGAGCAGGCTTTCGCCGGCCTTGGCCGATTTCGGATACTTCTGATAGGCGTCGAGGAAGATCACCGCCGACTGCTCGTACTGCCCCTGCGAAAAGGGAATCTGGCCCAACCAATACATGGCGTTGCCAGCCAACGGATCCTTCGGGTTCTGGGCGATGAAGGCCTGGAATGCCCTGGTCGCCCCGTCGTAGTCGGAATTGCGCAACAGGCCGAAGGCGTAGTCGTATTTCTCCTGGGGCGTCTTGCCGGCCAGAGCGATCGGCGGAGGGACCACCGCCGAGCCGGCGGGTGGCGTTGCCGCTGCACTGCCGGGCTGATGGGCCAGGAAGCCTGGTGGCGAGCCGAGGCTTCCGGCCGGCGGCGTCACACTGGCCGGCCCGGGAGCGGCGGCACCCGGAACGGCGCCGGGCACTGCCCCCGGCCCGGCGGCGCCGGTCCCCGTCTTGGCTTCCAGCTCCTTGAAGCGGAAGTCGTCATCGGTCTGCATGCGATCGATCTTCGCCGTCAGCTGGCTGATGCTGAAGTTGGCTTTCTCCAATTGCCCGGTGAGCTGCTGAAGCTGACCTTCAAGCGCACTGAGGCGGTCGTCGAGGTGACCATAGGCGTCGCCGCTGAGTCCGGCGCCACCGGCGCCAGCCGAGCTGCCCGTAGGGCTGCCCGACGAGCCGCCACCCCCGCGATAAACTTGCCCTTGCAGGGTATTGAGATCCCGTTCCAGACGGTCCAAGCGGTCGATCAGACCGCGCGTGTCGGCCTGAGCCCAAGCCTGACCGTGCACCAGAAGGCCCGCGGCCAAGGCCAAGCCGAATGCCGCTCGCATGGGGAATCGCAAGGGTCCACCTCTTGAGTTTGCCGGGGAAAAGTCCTTCGGCCTTCGGCCTCAGTGTACTTTTACCCGATTCCTATGGCCAACCCCGTACTCGAGACGGCTCTCCGTACAAGGGACTGCGGCGGACGAACGGCGCCGCGAACATCACAATACCCGGATTGCGGGCAAAATTAAGGCGCCTGCCGACATCCGGCAGGCGCCCCAACTTTACTCGAGGTGCGTTCGGACGGAAGTCCGATTACTGCACCACACCAACGCCACGGCGGTTCTGGGCCCAAGCGGCCTCGTTCGAACCGAGAACGGCAGGACGTTCCTTGCCGTAGGAAATGGTCTTCAAACGAGACGCCTGGACGCCCTGGGCAACCAGGAAGTCCTTCACCGAGTTGGCGCGGCGCTCGCCGAGCGCCAGGTTGTACTCGCGGGTGCCACGCTCGTCGCAATGACCTTCGATGACCAGCTGGTCATTCGGGAACTTCTTCAAGAAGGCAACCCACTTGGCCAGTTGGTCGCGACCTTCGGGCTTCAGGTTGTACTTGTCGAAGTCAAAGAACACGCGGTCGCCGACATTCTTCACGAAGTCCGCTTGGCTGCCCGGAGTGACCTGGGCCGTCGGGGCGCTTGGAGCGGCAGGGGCAGCCGTGGTGGTGCCCGTCCCCTTGGCTTGTTCTTCGGTGCTGCAGGCGCCCAACAGGGCAACGGCGGCAACCACGCATAGGAAACGCATCTTCATCTACTAATCTCCCCCTCTTCAGGATGGGTCGCTATGGAATGGAACTTGGCCCGAAAGGCGCGACCTGCTGCGTGATGCACCTTCCATTTTACAACGATACTCAGACCCGTTGCAGCCGTATGAATTCCCTTTCGGCGACGAAATATACTTTCGATTGACTAGGGAATCAAGGGGGACCAAGCAGGATCAGAGCCGTCCAGCGGTGTGACGATCTGTCTCTCGTTGTATCCGGTCAAGTCGATGCTGTAAAGCTTCACCGTGCCCCCCCGACCCGCTGAATCGGTTGGAGTCTGGCGCCAAAACGCCAGAACGCGGCCGTTCGGCGCCCAGGTCGGCCCTTCCACCAGGAAGCCCTGGGTCAACAGCCGCTCACCCGAGCCATCCGGACGCATGACACCTATGTAAAATCCATCACTCTTGAATTTGGTAAATGCAACAAGGTCGCCGCGCGGCGACCATACGGGCGTCGCATAGCGGCCGTCGCCAAAGCTGATGCGCTGCTGACTGGAACCGTCGGCATTCATCACGTACAGCTGTTGTGTACCACTGCGATCCGAATTGAAAGTAATCCGCGCGGAATCCGGGGAATAGGAAGGAGATGTATCAATAAATGGGTCATTCGTCAGTCGCGTAACGTGACGCGTCCGAAGGTCCATCTCATAGATGTTGCTGTTGCCCTCCTGGGACAGACTCATGATGACCTTGTTGCCATCCGGAGAGAACCGAGGGGCGAACGTCATGCCGGGAAAATCTCCCAACAATTCGCGGCGGCCACTGTCAAGATGCAAGACGTAAACGCGCGGTTGGTTCCGAAAATATGACATATAGGTGATTTCGCGCTGATTGGGCGAGAAGCGCGGAGTAAGCACCAATTCTTGGCCGTCGGTCAGGAAGCGGTGGTTCTCGCTGTCCTGATCCATGATGGCCAAGCGCTTAATTCTTTTCTGCTGCGGGCCGCTTTCCGCCACATAGACGATCTGTGTGTCGAAGTAGCCTTCTTCGCCGGTGATCCGCTTGTAGATGGCGTCGGCCACCATATGGGCGATGCGGCGCCAGCCTTGCGGTGCCGCGTTGTAGGCCTGGCCGACCATCTGGGTTTCGGCGAACACGTCCCACAGCCGGAACTCCACCCGCAGGTGACCGTCCTGGGTCTGCTCCACCCGGCCCTGCACCAGGGCCTGGGCGTTGACCGCCTTCCAATCGGCGAAGCGCGGCTGAACCTGCAGCGATTCGACGGACTGGATGAAGGCCTTCTGCTCGATCGGCTTGAACAGGCCGGAGCGCTCGAGATCCGCCGCGACGACCCCGGCGATGTCCCGCCCCATCTGCGTCTCTTGGCCGCTGGCTCCGGCGAAGTTGGTCACCGCGATCGGCATCGGCTGCACGTTCGGCTTATTGATGTCGATAACCACCTCGGCGGTCGCCGGCAGGGTCCACAGCAGGGCCGCCAGCAAGGCGAGGCTCAGGGCTTTCAAGGCAGGCATTCTCATCGCACGGCATCCCTGGGATCGAAATTCAACACGAGGTCCTTCAACGCATCGTACTTGCCCGGCGGCAGTTTGATCGGCGCACAGGCATAGACGGCCCGGCGTGCACTGTCGGCGGCAGAGCGATAGAAGCTGTCCGAGTAGTAGCGTGGATCGTCGGCGATGTCAGCCCGCACGACGCTGCCGTCGGAGTTGAGCAGCACATGCACCCTGACCACCAGAGTCCCGGCATCGCGGGCCCCCACGTCGAAATTCCAACAGCGGCGGAACTGCGCGGCGATGTAGTCCTTGTCGCTCAGGCTGACCGGCTCGGACGGGATGTTCGAATTGGACAGCACCGTCTTGCTCGAGGCGGCGGCCTGCTGTTGCGGCTGCGGCGCCGGCAGCGGCTTGGCCGTCTGTGACATCTTCTGCACCGACTTCAACAAGGTGTCGAAGTCGTTGGGCGGCGGCTGTTTCTTGGGCGGCGGCTTGATGTCCTTCAACGGATCCGGCTTCGGCTGCTCCTTGGGCGGCTCCGGCGGCTTCGGCTTGGGCGTCGGCACCGGGATCGGCTCAGGCTCAGGCTGCGGTTCGGGCTTCGGTGGCGGCGGCGGCGCCGGTTTGGGCGGCTCGGGCTTCGGCGGCTCGGGTTTGGGCGGCTCCGGCTTGGGGGGCTCGGGGGTCGGCTCCTGCTTGGGTGGTTCGGCGACCTTTTCGACCGGTTTGGGCGCTTCGACCTGGCGTGGCGGCGGGTTGGTCTTGTCGCCCAGTTCGGCCATTTCGACCACCACCGGGGGCGCCACCTCGGGCGGCGGCGACAGCAGCTGCGGCAGGCCGAACAAGGCCAGCAACACGATGGCGACATGGAACACGGCCGAACAAATCAGGCCGAATCGCAATTCGCGCACACTACCGGTCGAACCACCACGCGGAACAGGCATGACCGCTCAGCGGGCTCCCTTCCGGTTCACCGCACCGGGCTGGGTGACCAGCGCAACATGGGGGAAGCCGGCTGCATTCAGTTCGCCCATTACCTCCATCACCCGCCCATAATTGATGCCGGCGTCGCCCTTGACGAAGATCCGGTTGTCGGCTTTGGCGGCGGTAATCGCCCGCAGGCGGGCCGCCAGTTCATCCAGCGGGACTTCGGTCTCTTGCAGGAAGATGCGGCCCTTGCCGTCAACCGAGATGGTCAGCGTCTGCTCGTCGCCGGTCAGTTGCCCGGCCTTGGTCTTCGGCAGGTCGACCGGCACGCCCGAGGACAGCAGCGGCGCCGTCACCATGAAGATGACCAGCAGCACCAGCATGACGTCGACCATCGGCGTCACGTTGATCTCGGCCATCAGACGGAAGGTGCGGCGGTGCGCGCTGCGCCGCCCGCCGCCCCCGACAGGACCAGCCATGGCGGTTAAGCCTTTTCTTCGAGCTGGCGCGACAAGATGGCGCCGAACTCGCCGGAGAAGGCCTCGAGGCGCTTGGCGTAGCGATCGATGTCGGTGGACAGCTTGTTATAGGCGAGCACCGCCGGAATCGCCGCCACCAGCCCGAGGGCGGTGGCGAACAAGGCCTCGGCGATGCCGGGGGCGACCACCGCCAGGCTGGTGTTCTTGGTGGCGCCGATGTGATGGAAGCTGTTCATGATGCCCCACACCGTGCCGAACAGGCCGATGAAGGGCGAGGTCGAGCCGACCGAGGCGAGGAAACCCATGCGCGATTCCAGCTGTTCCATCTCGCGGCCCAGGGTCACCTGCATGACCCGGTCGATGCGTTGCGGCAGGCTGAGCAGTACCGCTTCGCGGTCGGCCAGACCTTTGGCCGCCGAACGTCGCCACTCGCGCATCGCGGCGACGAAGATCGACGACATCGGGTCGAGGGGACGCGACCCGATGCGGTCGTACAACTCCTCGAGCGAACCGCCCGACCAGAAGGCGTCTTCGAAATGGTCGGCCCGCTGCCTGAGGCCGCGCAGCCGGAACCATTTGTCGAAGATGATCGCCCAGCACCAGAACGAGGCGATGACCAAAGCCGCCATCACCGTCTTGACAATGATGTCCGCCTGCAGGAACAGGCTCCACATCGACATGTCGCCGGCCGCCGATCCTGCGAGTGTTGCGGTTTGTACGGGATCCATGGGTTCGTCCGTTCTTGAGAAGTTAGTCCGCTTCTTGAGAAAGATACTCTTGTAGAATGCCGCGCACCCCGGTGGGAAGCCGCTTGGCGCCGCCGCTGAGATGCATGCACACCAGCCGCACCGCCAGACGCACCAGTTCCTCGTCGTCCCGCCAGATGGATTGGGCGACGTGGAAGCTGGCCCCGCCGAGGTGAATAAGTGTTGAACGTACCTCGAGAGTGTCGTCGAGGCGGGCCGAACGAAGGCAGTCGATCTCGCAGCTGCGCACCGCGAAGACCAGCCCTTGCTCGGTCTTCAATTGCAGATGGTCGATGCCGAGCCGACGCATCATCTCGGTGCGGCCGCGTTCGGCGAAGACCAGATAGGCGGCGTGATGGACGATGGTTCCGGCGTCGGTCTCGGCATAATAGACCCGCAACGGGTAGCGGTGCGTCTTGCCGTCGAGCCATCCGGCGAGGCGATCGTCAGTCATCGACGCCCCCCGCTTCGTCCTCGGCCAACAGGTCGAACTGCTCGCTCCGGCGCACCGGCACCAGACCGAGATGCCGGAAGCCGGAGGCGGACAGCACCCGTCCGCGCGGCGTCCGCTGCAACAAGCCCAACTGCAGAAGGAACGGCTCGATCACTTCCTCGATGGTGTCGCGCTGTTCCGACAGGGCCGCCGCCAGGGTTTCGACGCCGACCGGGCCACCGCCGTAATGTTCGGCAATGCAGGTCAGGTAGCGACGGTCCATGGTATCAAGGCCCATCTGATCGACGCCCAAGCGGTTCAACGCCGCATCGGCCACCGCCGCGGTGATCGGCAGGGTGTCGGCGACGATGGCGAAATCGCGGACACGGCGCAACAGACGCCCGGCCACCCGCGGCGTCCCGCGTGAGCGCCTGGCGATCTCGCGCGCGCCGTTCTCCTGCATCGGGCAGCCGAGCACACGGGCGCCACGGCTGACGATCAGTTCCAGTTCCTCGGGGGTATAGAAGTTCATCCGCAATGGAATGCCGAAACGCTCGCGCAACGGCGTCGTCAGCAGGCCCGAGCGGGTGGTGGCGCCGATCAGGGTGAAGGGGGGCAAGTCGATGCGCACCGAGCGCGCCGCGGGGCCCTCGCCGATGATCAGGTCGAGCTGAAAGTCCTCCATCGCGGGATAGAGCACTTCCTCTATGGCAGGATTAAGGCGGTGGATCTCGTCGATAAACAGCACGTCGCGCGGCTCGAGATTGGTCAACAGCGCCGCCAGATCGCCGGCGCGGACGATGACCGGACCCGAGGTGGCACGGAACCCGACTCCCAGTTCGTGGGCGACGATCTGCGCCAAGGTGGTCTTGCCGAGGCCCGGCGGACCGAAGAACAGCGTATGGTCGAGCGCCTCGCCGCGGGCTCGCGCCGCGGCGATGAAGATACGCAGATTGTCGCAGCTTTCGCGCTGCCCGATGAAGTCGGCCAGGGACTGGGGCCGCAGGGTTACCTCGGCATCGCCCGGCCCCGCTTCGGGGGCGACCACGCGCGGGCCGTTCACCGGGCCAGTTCCTTGCCGAGCTCACGCAGGCCGGCCTGGATCAGTGCCGCCGCCGTCGCCTGCTCACCCAGGGCCTGCGATGCCTTCAGCACGGCGGCATGGGCTTCGATCCGCCGATAGCCGAGATTGACCAAGGCCGAGATGGCGTCCTCCAACGGGCCGGCTTCGAGCGGCGCCGCTCCTCCCGCCGCGCCGGCGGCTGCGGCGCCGGAGAACGGAGCCAGGGCGATGGTGGCCGCCTTGTCCTTCAATTCCGAGACCAGGCGGGCCCCAAGCTTGGGCCCCACCCCTTGGGCGCGGGTCAGCATCGCCTTGTCGCCGGCAGCGATGGCCCGCGACAAATCCTCGATCGACATGGCCGAGAGGATGGCCAAGGCCACCTTGCTGCCGACCCCCTGGACGGTCAGCAGCAGGCGGAACCACTCACGCTCACCCGCTTCGGCGAAGCCGTAGAGGTGGATATGGTCCTCGCGGACATGGGTCTCGACCAGCAGTTGCACCGCCTCACCCTGCCGCGGCAGCCGCTGCAGGGTCCGCCCCGAACAGAACACCAGATAGCCGACGCCGCCGACATCGATCACCACCCAGTCCTCGCCGCTGTCGTCGACCAACCCCTTCAGCTTGGCGATCACGGCCGGTGCTCCGCCGCCTGGAGAAGCCGCCGGGTGGTCCGGTGATGGGCGTGGCAGATGGCCACCGCCAGCGCATCGGCGGCGTCGGCGGTCATTGCCAGGCATCCGGGCAGCAACTGGCGCACCATCATGCCGATCTGCTCCTTGGCCGCATGGCCGGTTCCCACCACCGATTTCTTCACCAGATTCGGCGCGTATTCGGCAACCACCAGCCCGGCCAATCCCGCCGCCACCAAAACCGCCCCGCGGGCCTGGCCGAGCTTCAGGGTCGAGCTCGGATTGCGGTTGACGAAGGTTTCCTCGACCGCCGCCTCGATCGGGCCATAACGGTCGATCACCGCCAACACCCCGCGATGCAATTGGGCCAGGCGGTCGGCCAGGCACAACTTGTCGTCGGAGGGCACGATCCCGTCGGCGATCCAGCAGAGCCGGTTGTCGATGGCGTCGATGACGCCCCAGCCGGTGGTCCGCAGACCGGGATCGAGCCCCAAAAGTCTCATCAGGCGCTCAGCCGCTCCATGACGTCTTGCGAGATGTCGAAATTGGCCTGGACCCGCTGCACGTCGTCGTTGTCCTCGAGCACTTCGAGCAGCTTCAGCAAAGTCTGCACCACCTGTTCGTCGCTCATCGGCACCGTGATCTGCGGCCGCCAATCGAGCCGCGCACTGGCCGGGGCGCCGAACCGCGCCTCAAGCCCTTCGCGCACCGCATTCAGCGAATCGGGGGCGCAGGTCACGTCATGCCCGTCCTCGTCCGATTCGACGTTGTCGGCGCCGGCTTCCAGGGCCGCCTCGAACATGGCGTCGGCCGACGCCGCCGCGCCCGGGTAGTGGATGGCGCCGATGCGGTCGAACATGAAGCTGACCGAATTGGTCTCGCCCAGATTGCCCCCATGCTTGCTGAACGCCGAGCGGATCTCCGAGGCCGTGCGGTTGCGGTTGTCGGTCAGCGCCTCGACGATGACCGCCACGGAACCCGGGCCGTAGCCCTCGTAGCGAACTTCCTCGTAGTTGCTGTCGCCCTCGCCGCCGGCGCCGCGCTTGATGGCGCGCTCGATGGTGTCTTTCGGCATGTTGCCCTCGCGGGCCGCCTGGATGGCGGCGCGCAACCGCGGATTGGCCGCCGGATCAGGCATCCCCGATCTTGCCGAGACGGTCAGTTCGCGAATGATCTTGGTAAACACCTTGGCGCGCTTCGCGTCCTGCGCGCCCTTGCGGTGCATGATGTTCTTGAATTGTGAATGCCCAGCCATATCCGCCAAAGCCCTATTGTCGGGTTTCCCGTGCCTATACCATATATTGTGGATTCGTCCAGCGCGAAGGCGCAATCCGGCACGCCAGGGCAGCACTATGGCAAGAAACGCGCCGCGGGGAAAGCGCCGGGCGCGTTGAGCGCCCCGCAGCTCTAGCGGAAGAGCCAAGCCGGCGGATGCCGGCGCCCGGCGCCTGAGGGACAGCGAAAAACCCTAGAACGACCCTGCCAGCGGGCAGCCGCAGATCGGGCAGGTGAGCCTGGCCACCACCTGCTTCTTCTCTTCCGCAGTGTAGGCATCGCCAAGCAGTCGTTCGACTTCGACCGCCAATTCCTTGTGGCTGGCCGTGGCTCCGCAAGCCGCTTGATGCAACGCCAGCGCCTTGCCGGTGGCCACCTCTTGGCTGAAGGCATGGGCCTGCCGGCCGCCGGCCAAAATGGCGCCGCCGGAAGCAAACAAGCCAAGGAGACCGCGGCGGGACAGCGGATGCATGTGACCTCCTGTTCAAGCGTCGTGACGCGGCGCCGCCGGAATGGGCAGAACTTCGACCCCTTCCTCGAGCAAGCTGCGGGCTTCGTCCAGGGATGCTTCGCCGTAAACCGGACGCTTCTCGATTTCCCCGTAATGCATACGGCGCGCCTCTTCCGGGAAGCGCTCGCCGACATAGGCGCAATTGTCTTCGACGTGCCGGCGCAGCGCGGCCAATGCCTGCTGCAATTGGGGGCGGACGGCAGGCAGGTCGCTTGCCTCGCTGCGGCCCTTGATCAGCCTGGGCGCCATCGGCGCCTTGCGTACCCCATGGTCGCCGCACACCGGACAGGCGATGGCACCCTCGGCCGCCTGGGCGTCATAGGTGGCGCCGTCACGGAACCAGCCCTCGAACTGATGTTCGGCGGCGCAAACGAGATTGAACAGAATCATTGGCGGATACTGCAGGAAAGCGGCGCGCCGCACAACATCCGGATGGCGCGCTCCGGCTGCCGATCACATGGTGTAGGGGCGGTCATGGGTCAATGCAGGGATCTTCTGGCGCGCCTCTTCGACCTGGGCGGGATCGACCGTGGACAGGATGAAGCCGGGCTGTTCCCCGCCATCGGCCACCACGACGCCCCAAGGCGAGACGATCAGGGCGTGGCCGAAGGTCTGGCGGCCGCCCACATGGTCGCCGCACTGGGCCGGGGCGAAGACGTAGCATCCGGTTTCGATGGCCCGGGCCCGCAGCAGCACATGCCAATGAGCGCGGCCGGTGGTGCGGGTAAAGGCAGCCGGGACGGCCAGAAAATCGGCGCCGGCCTGGGCCAGGCTGCGATACAGCTGAGGAAAGCGCAGGTCATAGCAGATGGTCATGCCCAGCCGCCCCCATGGCAAGCCGGCCAGCACGCCCGCGCCGCCGGGGGCGAAGGTGGCCGATTCCTTGTACGATTCGCCGTTCCCCAGATCGACATCGAACATGTGGATCTTGTCGTATTTGGCCACCACGTCGCCGCGTGGGTCGAGCATGAAACTGCGATTGGCCACCCGGCCGTCCTCCAGCAGAATCGCCAGAGAGCCGCAATGCAGCCAAAGACGGGTCTCGCGCGCCAGTTCGCGGAAGGCGGCCAAGGCCCTGTGGTCCGCTTCCGGCATCGCCTTGGCGGTAATGTTCTGGCGGCCCCATTCCATCATGGCGACGTTTTCCGGCAACAACACCAGTTCGGCCCCCGCCGCCCGCGCGTCGCAGACCAGGGCCGCCGCCGCCTGGATATTGGCATCCATGTCGTTTCCGGCATTGACCTGGATGCAGGCGACCTTGAACGGCAGGCTCATCCGACCGCACCCAGCAAGCGGTCGAGTTCGCCCCGGCGATCCAGCTCGTAGAGGTCGTCACAGCCGCCCACATGGCGCCCGCCGATGAAGATCTGCGGCACCGTCTGGCGACCGCCGGCCCGCGCGACCATCGCGTCGCGGGTCCCGAGGTCCAGCTCGACGTTGATTTCGCGATAGGCCGCCCCCTTGCGCGTCAGCAGGCTCTTGGCGCGGACGCAATAGGGACAAATCGACGTCGTATAGATTTCCACTTCTGACATACGGTGCTCCGGATTTCACCCGCCTGGTTTCACTGCCATCAATCAATATAACGGCCGCCCCGATGATGGCTAGTAGGCAGCGCCGCGCGCGCTACCGCCCCAGCACCACCCGCGCCAAGGTCAGCACGTCCACCGCATTGGCGCCGCCATCCAGCAGGACCATGGCGCATTCTTCGATGGTCGCCCCCGAGGTCAGCACGTCGTCGACCAGGATCACCCGCTGCCCGGCCAGGCCGATCTTCGCATTGAGCCGAAAGGCGCCGCGCACGTTGCTCTGCCGTTGCCGCCGGCCCATCGTTCCCTGCGAAGCGGTATGGCGGATCCGCTGCAGGGCAGCGGGTTGCGACCTGACCCCCGACAGCTTGGCCAATGCGTTGGCCAGCAGGGCCGCCTGGTTGTAGCGCCGATGGAACAGACGCCATCGATGCAACGGCACCGGTACGATGCAGTCGGCCTCGCTCAGAAGCTCGGCGCCGGCCCGCGCCATCCAGCGGGCGAAGGCCGGCGCCGCGGCGGTGTGGTCGGCATGCTTGAACCGCAGGATCAGCCCGCGGCTGGCATCGTCGTAGCGAAAGACGGCGCGCGCCCTGGCAAAGGGTGGCGGGCTGGCCAGGCATTCGCCGCATTCGGCCAGGGCCCCGGCATCGACGGCGAACGGATGGCCGCACCGGATGCACAGCGGGGCCGCGATGAAACTCAGACGCTGCCAGCAGTCCTGGCACAACGCGCCGACGGCCTCGACCACCGCCCCGCAGTCGAGGCAGCGCGGCGGCAGCAGGGCGTCGACGATCAGACCGGCCGCCCGCTGCAACCCGGCCAACGGAAGATCGAGGACGGAATGCTCCATGGCCGTGCAGTCTAAAAGACCGGGGGACACGGTCAAGCCTCGGGAACTGGCGCCGGCAGCACATTGCTGTTTGCGGCGACCGGGCGGCATGCCATATAGCGAGCCATGAGCGACATCCACGTCTTCGACCGGCAGCAGGTGCAGCGCCAACGCGATCGGGCCGCGGCTACTCTCCCCCAGCACGATTTCCTGTTGCGCGAAGTGGCGGCCCGTCTGGCCGATCGCCTGGACGACACGGTGCGGCGGTTCCCGCGCGCTCTCGACCTCGGCAGCCACGGCGGCGAAATGGCTGCCGCCGTCAGCGGTCACGGCGGCATCGAGACGATGGTTCACGCCGACCTGTCGCCGGCGATGGCGGCCAAGGCGCGGGCGACGACCGGCGGCATGGCGGTGGTGGCCGACGAAGAGGCCCTGCCCTTCGCCCCGCAGTCCTTCGATCTGGTGCTGAGCAACCTGTCACTGCATTGGGTCAACGATTTGCCCGGTACCCTGTTGCAGATCCGGCAGGTGCTGAAGGAGGACGGTTTCTTCGTCGCCGCCATGCTCGGCGGCGAGACCCTGCGCGAGCTGCGCCAATGCCTGCTGGAGGCCGAACTGGCCGAGGAAGGTGGGGCGGGACCGCGGGTATCGCCCTTCGCCGACGTCCGCGACGCCGGTGCCCTGCTGCAGCGGGCCGGCTTCGCCCTGCCGGTGGTCGACATCGACACCGTGACGGTGACCTATACCGACCCGATGCGCCTGTTGGCCGATCTGCGCGGCATGGGTGAGACCAATGCGGTGGCGACGCGGCGCAAGAGCTTCAGCCGGCGCGCCACCCTGCTTCGCGCCTTGGCCCTCTACGAGGAGCGTTTCAAGACCGCCGACGGGCGGGTCCCGGCGACCTTCCAGATCCTGTTTCTGACCGCCTGGCGCCCTCATCCGTCGCAGCCCAAGCCGCTGGCCCCGGGATCGGGACGGGTCAATCTGGCGGATGCGCTGAGCTCTGTCGAACGATTGTCGCCCGAGCCGGATCTCTAGCCAGCACCAGGGAATTGGGCTAGCGTTCCGCATGCTGTTTTCCACGCCTCTGGTCCGCGGCACCTTGCTGCGCCGCTACAAACGTTTCCTGAGCGACGTGATGCTCGACACCGGCGACCAGATCGTCGCCCATGTTGCCAATTCGGGGGCAATGACGGGGCTTGCCGAACCCGGAATGGAAGTTTGGCTGATCCATTGTCCAAAACCGACGCGCAAACTGCCATGGAGTTGGGAACTCGTCCGCATCGGCGAATTCCTGGTCGGAATCAACACCATGCATCCCAATGGGATCGTCGCCGAGGCGATTCTCGCCGGCACCATCCCGGAACTGGACGGTTATACCGGCTTGCGGCGCGAAGTGGCCTACGGCCAATCCTCCCGCATCGATCTGTTGCTGAGTGCGAGCGACCGCCCCACATGTTACGTCGAGGTGAAGAACGTGCATCTGAAGCGCGGTACCGCTGCCTGCTTCCCCGATGCCGTGACGGCGCGGGGCAGCAAGCACCTCGGCGAGCTCATCCTTATGGCGGCGGCCGGCCACCGCGCCGTCATGCTGTTTCTGGTGCAGCGCGAGGACTGCGACTATTTCACCCCGGCGGACGACGTCGACCCCGTCTATGGCCGGGCCCTGCGCCAGGCCTTGGCGGCCGGCGTCGAGGCGCTATGCTATGATTGCCGATTGACCCTGGACGGCATCGGTGTATATCGCCGCTTACCCATCCGCCTTGGGGGCGGAGCCTGAGAATGGACGATAAAGGTATGGAAAAGGACGACCTTCGGCGCGAAGCCAGCCGCATTCGCCTGCACGGACCCGAGGATTTCGAGGGGATGCGCCGGGCCGGCCGGCTGGCCGCCGAATGCCTTGACTACATCACCCCCTTCGTGAAGCCGGGAGTAACGACGGCCGAGTTGGACCAGCTCTGCCATGATTTCACCACCGCCGCCGGCGCCGTATCCGCACCGCTGAACTACCGAGGCTTTCCGCGCTCGATCTGCACCTCGGTCAACCACGTCGTGTGCCATGGCATTCCCGGCGACAAGATGTTGCTGGAGGGCGATATCCTGAACATCGACGTCACGCCCATCGTGGACGGTTGGCATGGCGACAGCAGCCGCATGTATTACATCGGCAAGGTCGGCATCAAGGCGCGCAAACTGTGCGAGGTCACCTACGAAGCGATGATGCGGGGCGTCGCCGTGGTCAGGCCGGGCGCCACTCTTGGCGATATCGGGCATGCCATCCAGGAACTGGTCGAGGAGAACCGTTTCTCGGTGGTCCGCGACTTCTGCGGACACGGGGTCGGCCAGGTGTTCCACGAGCCGCCCAATGTCATGCATTACGGAAAGCCCGGACAGGGCATCACGCTCGAGGAAGGGATGATCTTCACCATCGAGCCGATGGTCAATGGCGGCCGCCACGAAACGAAAATCCTCGCCGACGGTTGGACGGCGGTGACCAAGGACAAGAGCCTGTCGGCCCAGTTCGAGCATACGATCGGGGTGACCAAGGACGGCTGCGAGATCTTCACCCTGTCGCCCAAGAACCTGCACTGCCCGCCCTACGAGGTCTGACCGCGGTGTCACGAGCATCGATGCCATTTGAGCTGATGGGCTGAAGAAACCGCAAAGGCGCCAAGAGGCAAAGGCGTTGAAGTAAGCCGACCGGCATTTGGCGACAGTTCGGTTGTCTTGGCGTCTTTGCGCCTCTGCGGTTCATCAAAAATCGAAACAGTCGAATTGCAGCCTGCGGCGGCCGGCCGTCATCCTCATGCAAATTGTCAGCGAGGTTGTAGCGGGTTATCCTCGAACAAAATAAGGGGGGAGGCCGGCCGCCGGCTCGGCAAAGAACAAATGGAGATGACGGCCCAGGCACTGGACGCCATCAGCGTTCCAGCCTTCATCATCGATCGTCGCCACAAGATCTTGGCGTGGAACCATGCCTGCGAACTGCTGACCGGGGTCAGGGCGATCGACGTCATCGGCACCGATCTCCAGTGGCAACCATTCTACGAGACCCGGCGGCCATGCCTGGCCGACCTTGTCCTGGACAACACCACCGACGACCAGCTTGCCGCCCATTACCAACAGCACGGCCGCGCCCAGTTCGCCTTCGACGCCTACAAGGCGGAAGGCTGGTTCGACAACCTGAACGGCAAGCGACGTTATCTGGTCTTCGAGGCGAAGCCGCTGGTCACCAACGGCACGATCGCCGGCGCCGTCGAGATGCTGCAAGACATCACCGAGCACAAGGAGGCCAGCGAGCAGCTCACACTCGCCGCCAGTGTCTTCGAGAACAGTGCCGAAGGCATCATGATCACCGACATCCACAATCGCCTGGTGTCGGTCAACAAGGCCTTCCACGCGATTACCGGCTATGGCGTCGAGGTCTTGGGCTGCAATCCCAAGATCCTCGCCTCCAATCGGCACTCCCAGGATTTCTACGGCGAGATGTGGCGGAGTCTGGCAGAATCCGGAAAGTGGCAGGGCGAGGTGTGGAACAAGCGATCCAACGGCGAAGAATACGTCGTTCGGATGAACATCAGCGTGGTCCTCAACGAAGGAAAAGTCGTCAATTATGTCGGGATGTTCTCGGATGTGACCCGCGACAAGGAGGTCGAGGAGCGCATCAACTTCATGGCGCATCACGACTTCCTGACCGGCCTGCCCAACCGCGTGCTGCTCGAAGACCGCATGTCGCAGTTGGTGGCACGCGCCAGCCGCAGTGGCGAAGGCTTCGCGGTGGCCTTCCTCGATCTCGACAAGTTCAAGCTGGTCAACGACGCGCTGGGGCATGACATCGGCGACAAGCTGCTCAAGGAAGTGGCGAGCCGCCTGCTCGCCGTGGTGCGGGCGACCGACACGGTCAGCCGGCAGGGCGGCGACGAGTTCGTCCTGCTGCTGACCGGCATGCACACCGCGCATGACCTGGTTCTGGTGGCGACCAAGCTGATTCGCAGCCTGGGCAGGCCCTATGTCTTGAACGGCCACCGTCTGGTGGTCACGCCGAGCATCGGCCTCAGCGTGTTTCCCACCGATGGCCGGACCCCCGCCGAACTGATCAAGAACGCCGATACCGCGATGTATCACGCCAAGAACAGCGGGCGGAACAACTTCCAGTTCTTCACCGAGGACCTGAACATCCAGGCCTATGACGCGCTGATCATGGAGACCAGCCTGCAAGCGGCGATCCCGGCGCAGCTGTTTCTCGAATACCAGCCGCAACTCTGCCTGCGGACGGGCCAGTTGCACGGCCTGGAAGCGCTGGTCCGCTGGCAACATCCGACCCTCGGACTGGTCAGCCCGGACAAGTTCATCCCGATCGCCGAGGACAGCGGATTGATCCGCGAGCTCGGCCGCTGGGTGCTCAGCCACGCCTGTGAGATGATTCGCCAGACCGGACTCAAGATCGCCGTCAATCTGTCGCCGGTCCAGCTGGTGGAGGCCGACTTGGTCCGCCAGGTGATCGAAGCCGTTGGTGGCATCGACCCGGGCCTCCTGACCCTGGAAGTGACCGAAAGCGCCTTCGTCCGCGATTTCGCCAAAGCCAAGAAGATGCTCGATGACCTGAAGAAGACCGGCGTGGTGCTGGCCCTCGACGATTTCGGCACCGGCTACTCTTCCTTGTCCTACCTGCGCCACCTTCCCTTCGACTACATCAAGATCGACCAGTCCTTCATCCAGGACGAAGACTCCCATTCGATCGTCCTGGCCATCATCGGGCTGGCCGAGAAGCTCGGCATGTCGACCATCGCCGAAGGCGTCGAAACCGCCGAACAGCTGGCGTTCCTCGAACAGAGCGGCTGCCCGACCATCCAGGGGTTCCACTTCTCGCGGCCGCTGGGCGGGCCCCGGCTGGCCGAGTTCATCGCCTGCCACCGGCGGCCCGAGCCGGCCCTGAGCCGGCCGTAATGGCGGCGCCACCGCGACCACCGCATTTCCATGGGCACCGGCAACGCCTGCGCCAGCGCTTCCTGACGGGGGGCGCCGACTCGCTGCCCGATTACGAACTGCTCGAACTGATCCTCTGCCTGGGCATCCCGCAGAAGGACGTCAAGCCTCTGGCCAAGGATCTCCTGGCCCGTTTCGGCGGGATTGGCGGGGTACTGACGGCAAAGCCCGCAGCCCTCACCGCGATCGCCGGCATCGGCGAGAATGCCGCCGCCGCCATCAAGGTGATCGAGGCGGCGGCCCACAGGCTGGCCCGCACCGAGGCGATCAACCAGCCGGTCCTCGCCTCTTGGGACAAACTGCTGGACTATTGCCGGATACGCCTGGCCCATCAGCCGCGCGAGCAGTTCCATTTGCTGTTTCTCGATCGCAAGAACGTGCTGATCGCCGATGAATTGCAGCAGGAGGGCAGCGTCGACCACACCCCGGTCTATCCGCGCGAAGTGGTCAAGCGAGCCCTCGAGCTGAATGCCAGCGCCATCATCATGGTGCACAACCACCCATCGGGCGATCCCACCCCGAGCCGGGCCGACATCGATATGACGCGCCAGGTGCAGGATGCGGCCAAGGCGGTCGGCATCCTGCTGCATGACCACCTGATCATCGGCCGGACCGGACATCAGAGCCTCAAGAGCCTGGGTCTTCTGTAGCCCGTGCCGCGTGCTTGACGCCTCTACCTGGCTTGGTTAGCGTCGATTTGAGCAACGCCAGCGAGGGACCCATGATGAGCTATTCTCTGCCTGAATTCCTAGCCCATGCCATTGCGCTCGAACGGGAAGCCGAGGAGCGTTACGTCGAGCTGGCCGATATGATGGAGGCCCACAACAACCTCGACACGGCCAGAATCTTCCGCGACATGGCCCGGTTTTCCAAACTGCACGGCGACGAGGTCACCGAACGGGCCAAAACGGTCGAATTGCGCAAACTGAATTCCTGGGAATTCCGCTGGCGCCTGCCTCCCGAAGTGGGTGACGACGAGGGCTTGCATTACCTGATGACCGCCTATCACGCCCTGAAATACGCGCGCGACAACGAGATCCGCGGCATGGACTATTACCGGACGGTCGCCGAGAAGAGCGAGGATTCCGAGGTGCGTCGCCTCGGCAACGACTTCGCCGACGAGGAAAAACAGCATGTCGAGGCCCTCGAACGATGGATCGCGGTGACCCCCAGACCATCCGGCAGCTGGGCCGAAGATCCCGACCCCGCCCAGGCCCTGTGACGCGGCGGAGCTCCGTCTAACGACCGTGCCGGTGGCGGTGGTGATGCGCCGCCACCGGCCCCGGCAGGACCCGTTCGGCGGCATCCTCGAGGGCCCTCTGGTGGTGCCGCACATAGCGCAACCCCGCCACCAGGATCACCACCGCGGCCACCAGGACAGTTATGCCGGCCGGGCCGGCGATCCGATGGATCTGGCGGCCCAGAAGAAAGGCGCCGCCGCCATAGAGGCCGGCCCACAGGATGCCACCCGCGACATTGCTGAGGAGAAACCGCGGCCACGACATGCAGTTGATGCCGGCCAGGATGGCGGCCAGGACGCGCAGCACCGCCACCAGACGACCAAGGAACACCACCTTGCCGCCATGGCGAAGGAACAGGTACTGGCCAAGCTTGAGTTGCCGCTCGCCGAGACCGATCACACGACCATAGCGAAGCAGTAGGCGAAAACCGAATTCGCGCCCCAGCCAATAGCCCAGATTGGCGCCCAGGACGCCGCCCAGGGCGGCCGCCGCGATGACCAGCCCGATCTCCATCTGATGCGTTGTCCCGGCGACAATGGCGGCGCTGATCAGGATGATCTCGCCGGGCAAGGGGATGCCGGCATTCTCCAGGCCGACCAGGACGAAGACCGCCCAATAGCCGTAGTGGCTTAGGAAATGTTCGACCACCAATGGGGCCAGCAGATGGGGCACCGTCCAAGCTCCTCGATAATGACCGGTTATACAGCTTCGTTTCGACCATGACACCAGCTGTGCCCGGGGCCAATTGTATCAATCGGATTTATTTCGTATTGCGTATGACGGGCCGAGATCATATCATCCCGCCGTGAGCGACGCCTATTTCAACATAGTTCGACTGATCGAACGGCTGCACCGGCACTTCCTGGATGTGCTGCGGACCGAATTGCGCAGTATGGATGTCGAAGACATCAATGCGGTGCAGGCTCTTCTATTGTATAACATCGGCGAAGACGAAGTGGTTATCCGCGACCTCAAGGACCGCGGCTATTACCATGGCTCCAACGTCTCCTATAATATCAAGAAGCTGACCGAATTCGACTATCTGACCCAGGAACGCTGCACCCATGACCGCCGGTCGATTCGCCTGAAGTTGACCGACAAAGGGATGCGGCTGTGCACCGGCGTCCGCGACTTGCAGCGCCACCTGGCCGACCAACTGGGCAACACCCCGGAGTTGGAAAAGGCCCTGGAAGGCGCGGCCCAGGCCATGCTCCAGGTCGAACGCACCTGGACCGACTTCATCCGCTACGGCCGCTGAACCGGCCACCTTCCTTCACTTTGTGGCCCGCACCAGCTCGCTAACGAGATGTCGCGCCACCTGCAGACCATCGGCCGCCGGCAGCGAGCCGATGCGCTCGGCGTCCCGCGCCTCGATGGTGGCGATCTTGGCCGGACGAATGCGGCAAGACAGTCTGGGCGCGTTCCGACAGGCCGCCTATCGCATCCTTGAACGGTTTGGGCGCCACCATCGTCACCGCCAATGAGCGCGAGTTCCGCCGCATCCGGGGCCTTCAAGTTGAGAACTGGCTGGCATGAGGCCTTCACGACACGCGTCTCCTCGATGGCCGACCTGGATCACGAAGAGCCGGCCGATGGCAACCCGCTGGAGGTCAGCTTTCTTCGATTGCTGCCGATGAAATCCTGTGTCTCACGGGTCGTGGGCGCGACGCTGCAACTACAGTTAGAGCTGGCCTGCCTTCCTTAATTCGGCTTCAAGCGTAGCGAGCGCCATCACGAGCGTCAGCGGTGTATCTTTCAGCAGAACAGCGCCATAGCCGGCACACCACTTCGCCGCGCGATCATTCTTCGCGTCGATGATAATGATCGCGCCGCCGACTTCGGTTGCGGCGCGCAGGCAGCGCCGGCCGGCGGCGCCGATAAGCTGGCCGCCGAGGCCTTGCCCTTGCAGGTCAATATGGATAGCGAGGCGCGCCAGCCGAAAGCCCGGCACCTCATGCTGGGCGAGACCGCGGCGCAGCGTTTCCGGCGTGTTCGCATAGGTCAGCGCCCCCGGGGCGAGGCTATAGAAGCCGAGGATTGTCGTATTGTCGGCATCGTCGATCGCTAGGAAGGTCTTCGCTCCGCCGAGATCATGACTCTGGCGCGCATACCGCTGCAGAAAATCGTTCGGACTGGCGTCGCCGCAATCGAAGGCCTTGCGATCGTGTTTTCTGGTGATCGCTTCTTCGTGCCAAGCAGGGAGTGTCATGCCTGCTTCGGCATGGCCGCAATGGCCGCGCGCAGCTTGGCATTAGGCGCTGGCGGGTTTTCGAGCAGGTCGAGCACCAGAAGGCTGTCCCTTTCCGACAGCTTGACGTGTTCCGCCGCCTCGATCACGGCTTTGGCTTCGCGAAGCGCGCTCTGCGTCACGAAATCCGTCAGGTCCGTATGACGCAACGCGGCCGCCCGCATGAGCATCGCCTTTTGCTCCGGACGCATGCGCAGGTTCATTCGCTTGTTGTCATCGACGGCCGCTCTGGGCATGACGGACTCCCCTCGCTCGTACTTATTCAAGGCGTACGCTATTCCAGATGGATTGTCAATCTGCGTCTGTATTGAAGGCGTACAGACGGGGACGCCGAAATCGCTCTCTCAGGAGCCCGCAATACAACTTCTGGCTGATCTGCATTGCGTCCGAGTGCTGAAGCGTTGCGCGTCCGCGACCGTCAGCAGTGGGTCAAAACCCGCTGATTTGACCTCCAAATCGATTGGAAAACTCACCACCCGCCGAGGACGATCGGACGGCCGCCGACGGTGGCGCCGCCGGCCGTCATCTCGAGATGGATGCGGCTGACCGGCTGCCCCTGCCCGTCCTGACCGGGCCGGGCCGAATGGCGCAACAGGTCGTCGGCGGTGGGGCCGAGGCCAGGCGGCATCGCCAGCAAGGCGTCGAGCCCATGCACCACCGCATCGAGGGCCAGGGCCAGGCCGTCGCGGCCGGGCTGTATCCGGCCCGAACCGCTGGCCGTCCAGCCGGCGCCACCGGCCTCCACCTCATCGATGGAAACCTGGCTGCCAGCCCGGCCGAGGGCGGCGACCAAGGCGCCATATGGGGCTTCGCTCAGCGCCGATAGATCGACCGGCGGGGCATTGCGTCCGGCCCCCGGCTGCATGGCCTGATCCAGCAGACCGCCGCCCAGCGCCGCGATGAAACGCCCAAGCTCGGCCAGTGGCAGCCGCTCGATCGCCAGCTTGCCATTGAGATCGGCCAGCCACGGCGCCACCGGCGCCCCCTCCAGTCCCTGCTGCCGATAGGACAGTTGCGCCCGGCTGAGATCCTTGGCGAACGGGGCCACATCAAGCTCGGCTTCGGCGTGCCGCAGGCCATAGCCCGGCTGGTCGCCGGCCTGGAGGGTCGCCTCGTCGACCACCAGGCGACTCCTGGCGCTGGCCGAAGCCGGGGCGGCCGGGGCATTGGTGGATGCCAACAGGCTGCTCACCCCGAGCCCTTCACCGCTCCCCTGCCAACCCAAACCGCCCAAACCGGCCCGCCAGACCTGGCCGCCCAATCCGATCCGCAGTTGCAGGTCGTTGGCCGACAGGCCCTCGACCAGGGCTGCCCGCCCCGCCGAGGTCTCCCTCAGATGGCGCGACCAGGCGAGATTGCAGGCGGTCACCGCCGCCGCCTGCCGGAATTCCAGGCTGGCCGCGACCAGCGTCCCTTGCAATTCGCCAAGATCTTGCAAACGGAACGACCATAGGCCGGACAGGCGTTGGCCGGACAGGCTGAGCCTGGCCAAGGTCCGGCCGGACGGTTCGTCCAGGCGGATATGCGACGGCAGCAGGACCTCAAGTTTGGCTTGGTCGTTCGAGACATCGCGGACCACCAGCCGGATGGTGCCGAAATGCGCGCTAAGCCGGCTGCCGTCGAGGGACACCTCGGGCAGGGTGACCAACAGCGAGCCGTCGGCGCGGCGGGCGACCGTTGTGTCGCCACCGATGGCCAAACCGGGAATGGTGGAGGACAGGCGACGGACCTGCTCGGCAATGCGCGCGGCAGACGGATCGGAGGGCGCGACCGTCCCCGCCGGTACCGGCTCGCTGCGCCGTTGCAGGGCGAGTTCGTCCAGCAGCGATAAGGCCTCGGGATCGTCGGCCGCCGCCGCCTGCCGCAGCCAGGCCAATGCCTCCGGCACATTCGCCCCGCGACCGCGCCCGTGCAGTGCCATCTCGCCGATGCGACCGCGCGCCCGGGCGCTTCCGCCGGCCGCCGCCCGCTGGTACAGGGCATAGGCAAGGCGCCGGTCGGCCGGCATGCCGCGCCCGCCATCGGCGAAGTCGGCGAGCCGCTCCAGGGCCTCGGCACGCCCCTGATCGGCGGCCAGCTTGTACCAGCGCCCGGCGGCGGCATCGCTGCGGGGCAGCCCCCATCCGTTCTCCGCCATGCCGCCGACCAGCATGGCAGCGTCGGCGTCGCCCGCTTCGGCCAAAGGCCGCAGCAGTTGCAGAGCGGTGCGGTAGTCGGCGGCCTGAAACGCCGCCCGGCCAGCGGCCGAATCGGCGCCCGAATCGGCAGTAGCCGGCAGCGAGAAAAGCACAAGGAGCAACAGAACAGCGAGCGTCTTCATCGACCATAACCATCGTTACCGCCATATCCTCGCATTATCCGGTAAAGACGGTGGTAACGAAGCGGTCACCGTCACACTTGGCCGGACACACTTGAAATGACTGCCGTCTTCGGCGTATCAGTGCTGATCGGCAATTATTCCAGGGGATAGACATGCCCGACCGTGACTCGGAGAAGACGCGGCGGGAACAGTCCGGCCTGAAGATTCTGCTGGTCTCGAAGGACAGCCTGTTCGCCCGCGTGGCCAAGGCGAAACTGGCAGGCTGGGGCCATACCGTTCACCACGAATCGGACTTGGCGGCGGCGCGGCAATGGTGCCGGCTCGACCCGCTGGACCTGGTCATCATCGACTTCGACCTGCCGGATGGCGCCGGCGCCGCACTCTGCCGGCAGCTGCGCGGCACGGCGCGGCCAGGCTATGTCTATCTGCTCGGCTATGGCAGCACCACCGACCGCCAGCTCGCCATCGCGGCGCTGGAAGCGGGGGCCGATTCCTTCGCCCACAAGCCGCTGCACCCCGGCGAGTTGCGTGCCTGCATCGAGCACGCGCGGCGATTGCTGTCGCTCAGCAACACCTTGTTCCATGGCTCAGGTGCCGACCTGGTGAGCGGCGTGCTGGCGCGGAATGCCTTCGAGCGTCTGTTCCGGGTCATCTTCGCCCAGTGCGAGCGATCGCGCAGCACCGGCCTGCTGACCTTCGTCGAGGTGACAAACATGGCGGAGATCCTTCGTCACGACGGCATCGACGGCTTGAACGCCATCGAGATGGAACTGGCCGGCCGGGTCGCCGCCCTGCCGCGCGCCAGCGACATGGTGGGCCGCTTGAAACAGGGCCAATTCTGCCTGATGCTGACCAACACCTCGTCGCTCACCGGCCATGCCGTCGCCGACCGCCTGAGCGAGGTTCTCCAGGATCTCGGCGCCTCGTCCGCGGCGGCCACCCGGCGCCCGCAGTTGGCCATTTCCATGGTCGATTTCCCGGGCGGCTGGGCGACCCCCTACGAGGTGCTCGAACGGGCGCCCCGCACCAGCGTCGCGGCGATCATCGAGTCGGCCCAACCGACGGCGCTGCCCACCGTTCCGTAAGGAGGGTGGGGTTTTCCAGTGGGGTGGGCGTCCCGAGCCGGTGAAAG
>CAIOJO010000415.1 GCA_903858635.1 uncultured Telmatospirillum sp.
GGCGAACCGGACCGTCCGACGAACCTCCGGGGCGATCCGCACCTGTCGGGCCGCGTCGTCGCGGCCGCGCAACAGATAACGCCGCCGCATTTCCATCGGGATCGGTTGCACCAGATCCTCGGGATAGATGCCGCTGGCGGCCTTCTGGAGAACCTCCAGACAGAGATCGGTCGCCAGGATCGAATAGCGGATGTCGGAGGCCCTGCGGACATAGTCCGCCAGAAGCATGGCCAGCGTGTAGGGCTCCGCTCCGATGGAGCAGGCAGAACTCCACAATTTCAGAGTGGGGGCCGTGCGCCCGGAGACCCGATCGGGCAAAGCCACCTCGGTCAGAAAGCGGAAATGCTCACTCTCGCGGAAAAACTCGGTCTTGTTGGTGGTCACGGCATCGATGATGTGGATTGCCTCCTCATCCAGGCCTCCGTCCTCGAACAGATAGCGGCAGTAGACGTCGAAATTGGCGAAGCCGTGACGGCGCAGCCGCCGACGCAGCCGCCCCTCCACCATCACCCTCTTGGATTCCGGCATCCGGATCCCGCTGTAGCCGTGGATGAAATCCGCCAAACGGCGGAAATTGGCCGGCGACATTTGAAGCATTTCGGAAGTGTTGTCGCGAGTCACCCGCCAATCCCCCCGTTCAGCAACGCCACCTCCTCGCCCGTCAGCAGCGCATCCAGGCCGAAGATGATGACGAAGGCGCCGTTCCGCCGCCCGATGCCGATGATGTAGTCGGAGCGCCAACGGCCGCCGATTTCGGGCGGCGCTTCAAGCTGGCGCTCGTCAAGCTCCGTCACCTCGAACACTCGATCGACCAGCAGACCGACCACCCCCGACCGCCCCGCAAGCTTTGTGTCAAGAACCAGAATACGGGTCTGTTCGGTAGGCGGAGTGGGAGGCAGGCCAAGCTTGACGCGCAGATCGATTACCGGCACCCCCCGACCGCGCACATCGATCAGCCCAAGCAGGAAGGCCGGAGCATTGGGTAAATGGGCGATGGGACGCATGTCGAGGATTTCGCTGACCGATTGGACCTCGACGGCGAACGTCTCGTCGCTGATTCCCAGAGTCACGTATTGGCGGCCGGTATCCTCGGCCTGAAGTGTCGTCGCGGTCATACTGACCTCCCCTGCAGGACCCGTTGGGCCACGAGGGGAAGAGGAGCGAAGTCTCCTCCTCCCGCTCCGATTGGATCAGTAGCGGTCGAACTGGGTGTCCTGGGCGTCTCCGGCCGCCACCAGATCAAGGGAGATCCCGCCGCCTCGTCCATTGGCCTTGCCGTTGCCACGTTTAGTCGCGGCCGACGGACGAGGGCTCTGCGCCTTTATCGACCGAGGCCTGTCGTCCGACAGATGGGCCACCTCCGTATGGGCACGTTTGCCGTCACGCGCCGACGGACGGGCTTGGGGTTGGCCCTCGATGCGGAAGAAGGCGATGGTCGATTGCAACTGCTCGGCCTGGGCCGCCAATTCCTCCGATGTCGCCGACATCTGTTCGGAGGCGCTGGCGTTTTGCTGCGTCACCTTGTCCAACTGCTGAATGGCGGTGTTCACCTGCTCGGCGCCGATATCCTGTTCGCGGCAGGCGGCCGAGATTTCCTCCACCAGTTCGGCGGTCTTCTTGATGTCGGGGACCAGTTTGGACAGCATCTGCCCCGCCTCCTGGGCGATCTTCACCGTGTCGCCCGACAGGCCGCTGATCTCGGTGGCCGCCATCTGGCTGCGCTCGGCCAGTTTGCGCACCTCCGAGGCCACCA
>CAIOJO010000416.1 GCA_903858635.1 uncultured Telmatospirillum sp.
GGGCGTCCTGCCGGGCGGCCGCCGGCCGGGCGGCCGGCCGCGGGTGGCGCCCCACGTCCGGCCCCGCCGGTGGCCGCAGGCCTGCTGCTGACGACCTCTTCGTCCTCGGCATCCGCATCGCGGTGGCGCACGACGAAACCGCGCAGCACCCAGCTGGCCGGCAAGGTCAGGATGGCCGCCACGGCGATGCCGCCGCCAATGAACTCGCCGGCCTGGGTCAGGCCGGTCACTCCGTCGGCGAAGAAGCCGAGGGCGTGCTCCATCATGGCAATTGGGAAGACGACCACGCTGGCCACCAGCCCAAGGCGCATCCAGCCCTTGTTGCGCAACACGGACAAATGATAGGCGCTCATTCCTTGATCCCCAATGAGACAGAGTTCTACGACTCTTGTCTTCAATTCTACCTGATCATGCTTACGAACGGATGAAGAAAATAATCGTCATCGCCACCCCGACAAGAATGATCACGGCCCTGACATGCTCGGGATCCATCCGCCGGGCGATGCGGGCGCCCGCATAGCCACCGGCCACCGACGCCACCAGCATGACCAAAGCCGGCTGCCACACCACCTTGCCGGCGATGACGAAGCAGACGATGGCCACCAGGTTCAGCATGCCGGACAGGAAATTCTTCAGCGCATTCATCGAATGGATGTCGTCCAATCCGAACAGGCCGAACAGCGCCAGCATCATGATGCCCACCGCACCGCCGAAATAGCCGCCGTAGATGGCGATCAGGAACTGGACCAGGCACAGCGTCACCGGCCCGATGCTGAAGTAACGCCGCAGGAACGGCGTAAGCTTGCGACCGCCGGCGAACAGGGCGGTGGCCGCCAGCAGCAGCCAGGGCACCAGTTCATTGAAGGTGTGCTCGGGCGTCATGATCAGCAACAGGGCGCCGCAGCCACCGCCCAGCAGGCTGATGGCGAGCATGGTGGCGGCGCCGATGCCGGGCAGTTTGGGGAAATCGTGACGGTAGGCCCAGGCCGCCGCCAGGCTGGCCGGCGAGACGGCGACCGTGCTGGTGGCATTGGCCATGACCGAGGGCACGCCGGCGAATACCAGGGCCGGGAAGCTGAGGAACGACCCGCCGCCGGCCACCGAGTTCATCACTCCGGCCCCGAACGCGGCGGCGATCAGCAGGAGAAGGGTCATCCTTGGCAGTCTACCGCGCGGCGGAGGCTGCGGACACCTTGTTGTTCGGGGCGGCGCTGGCGGTGCCGGAACCCGGCAGGTCGGCGGTGCTCCAGCCGCCACCCAGGGCCTGGATCAGGGCCACCGAGGCGGTCAGGCGATTCTGATGCAGGGTGAGTTGCGCCTGCTGGTCGGCGAGGGCAGCCGTCTGCACGGTGATGACGCTGGTATAGGCCACCGTGCCGGCCTTGTACTGGTTGAGGGTGAGGCGCACCGACTCGAGGGCCGAGGCCACCGCCTGATTCTGGACCTCGGCCTGCTGGGCCAGGATCCGCAAGGCCGCCAACTGGTCTTCGACCTGCTGGAAGCCGGTCAGCACGGTCTGGCGATAGCTCGCCACGTCCTGGTCGAAGCCGGCCTGGGCCTGGGCCAGCTCGGCGCTGCGCAGGCCACCGTCGAACACCGTTTCGGCCAATTGCGAGCCGAACGACCACAGGCTGTTGGAGGCTTGCAGCAATTGGCCGATGGCCGAACTGGCGAAGCCGTAGGACCCCGACAGGGACAGGTTGGGATAGAAGGCGGCGGTGGCGACGCCGATCTGGGCATTGGCCGAGGCCATGCGCCGTTCGGCCGCGGCGATGTCCGGCCGCCGTTCCAGCAGGACCGAGGGCAGCAGGCCGGGGATGGCCGGCGGATCGGCCAGGCCGGTGGTCGGCGCGATGGCGAAGCTGGCCGGCGGCCGGCCGGTCAGCACGGCGATGGAATGCTCGAGCTGGGCCCGTTGCAGCGCGACGGCGATCGACTGGGCCTGGGTCGACTTCAGCTGGGTGTCGGCCTGCATCACATCGGCCTTCGACGCCACGCCGGCGGCGTACTGGTTGCGGGTGATCTGCAACGAGCGGGTGTAGTCCTCGACCGTCGAGTCCAGCAGCCGCTTCAGTTCATCCTCGGCGCGCAGGCTGAAATAGCTGCTGGCCAGGGTGGCCTGGGCCGACAGGCGCGCCGCGGCGAGGTCGGCGGCGGAGGCCTGGGCAGTGGCTTCGGCGCCTTCGCTCTGCCGGCGCACCCGTCCCCAGACGTCGAGCTCCCAGCTGGCCCCCAGCGAGGTGGCGAACTGATTGGCCACCGACTGTCCGATTGCATGTCCGCCGGCGCTGCTCTGGGCGCGCTGGCCGGACCCGTTTACCGCGACGGTGGGGAAGAAGCTGGCATTGGCCTGCTGGGCGATGGCGACGGCGGAGCGATAGCTGGCCTCGAAGGATTTGACGTTCTGATTGGAGATGGCGACCTGACGCTCCAACTCGTCGAGCAGCGGATCGCCGAACACCGACCACCAGGGACTGGCGCTGCCGGCGTCCTGTGGTTGGGCCCGCTTCCATCCGGCCTGTTCCTTGAAGGCGGCCGGCGTCTCGGCCGGCGGTCGCTGATAGTCGGGCCCCACCGCGCAGGCGGCGAGCAGGGCGCCGCAGGCGACGAGGAGGAGGGGGGCGGATCGCGTCATCCTGCTTCCTTGAGCTGGGACCGGCGCCGCGCCCATTGGCGCAGGCGGTCGAGATAGATATAGACGACCGGCGTGGTGTACAGGGTCAACACCTGGCTTACCAACAAGCCGCCGACGATGGCGATGCCGAGCGGACGTCGCATTTCGGCCCCTTCGCCGGTGCCGACGGCCAGCGGCAGGGCGCCCAGCAGGGCGACCATGGTGGTCATCATGATCGGCCGGAACCGCAGCAGGCAGGCGTGGCGGATCGCCTCGGCGGCGGACAGCCCCTGATGGCGCTCGGCCTCCAGCGCCACGTCGATCATCATGATGGCGTTCTTCTTGACGATGCCGATCAGCAGGATCACCCCGATCAGGGCGATGATGGTGAATTCGGTGTCGCAGGCGAGCAGCGCCAACACCGCGCCGACCCCGGCCGAGGGCAGGGTCGACAGGATGGTGATCGGATGGATGTAGCTCTCGTAAAGGACGCCCAGCACGATATACACGGCGCCCAGGGCGGCCAGGATCAGGATCGGCTCGTTGCGCAGCGATTGCTGGAAGGCCTGGGCGGTTCCGGCGAAGCTGCCATGGATCGAGCTGGGCATGCCGATCTGCCGCTCGGCCTGGCCCACCGCCTCGACCGCGTCGCTCAGCGACTTGCCCGGCGCCAGGTTGAAGGAAATGGTCGAGGCGGCAAAATGGCCTTGATGGTTGACCGCCAGCGGCGTGCTGCCGGGGCCGTAATGGGCCACGGCGGACAACGGCACCATGGTCTCGGCCGCCGTGCTCACCGCGGCACCGGTCGAGGTGCTGCCGCGGCCGCTATTGGCCAGGGCATTGGTCGCCTGGTTGCGGGCCGCGTCGCTGGCCACCGCGCTGGCGCTGGCGGCGCTGCTCGACGCGGTCTTGCCCTTGGTCGAAGATGCGTTGGTGCCGGCCACCGCATTGGTGGTCTGAGTGCCGCTGGGCAAACCGCCGGCCGTGCTCACATAGATCTGATTGAGCGTTTCCGGGCTTTGCCAGAACGACGGCGCCACTTCCATGACCACATGATACTGATTCAGCGGATTGTAGATGGTCGACACCTGGCGCTGGCCGAAGGCGTCGTAAAGCGTGTTGTCGATCTGGCTGACCGACAGGTGAAGACGGGCCGCCGTATCGCGGTCGACGATGACATCGGTTTCCAGCCCCTTGTCCTGCTGGTCGGAATTGACCTCGGTGAGAATCGGGGCATGCCGCAGCGCCTCGGCCAGTTTCGGTGCCCAGGCCCGCAGGTCGTCCAGGCGGTCGGCCTGCAGGGTATACTGGTATTGCGCGTTGCCCTGGCGGCCGCCGGAACGGATGTCCTGTACCGACTGCAGGAACAGCGAGGCGCCCGGCACCTGGGCCAACTGGCCGCGCAGCCGGCCGATCACCCGATCCGCCGACAGCTTGCGTTCGGACAGCGGCTTCAGGCCGACGAAAACGAAGCCGCCGTTGACCTGGCCGCCGCCGGTGAAGCCGACCACGTTCTCCACCGCCGGGTCGTTCTTGATGATGTTGACGAATTGGGTCAGCTTCTGGCTCATCAGCTGAAACGAGATGCTCTGATCGGCCTGGATGCCGCCGACCATTCGCCCGGTGTCCTGCTGCGGGAAAAAGCCTTTGGGGATGATGGTGAACAGATAGATATTGAGCCCGACGGTGGCCAGCAGCACCAGCATGGTGATGCGGCGATGCCGTAGCGCCGAGCCGAGGGTCGAGGCGTAGCCCCGTTGCACCCGATCGAACCAGCCGGTCTCGGCGCCTGCGCGCTTGGCCGCCGGCGGCCGCAGCAGGCGGGCGCACATCATCGGCGTGGCGGTCAACGAGATGATCAGCGACACCAGGATCGCGATCGACAGGGTCACCGCGAATTCGCGGAACAATCGTCCGACGATGCCGCCCATGAGCAGGATCGGCAGGAACACCGCCACCAGGGACAGGCTCATCGACAGCACGGTGAAGCCGACCTCGCGCGCTCCTTGCACCGCCGCCCGCATGCGCGGCATGCCGGCCTCGATATGGCGGACGGTGTTCTCGAGCACGACGATGGCGTCGTCGACGACGAAGCCGGTGGCGATGGTCAGCGCCATCAGCGACAGGTTGTCGAGGCTGTAGTTGAGCAGGAACATCGCCCCGAAGGTGCCGATCAGCGAGGCCGGCACGGCGATGCTGGGGATCAGGGTCGCGCGGCCGTCGCGCAGGAAGGCGAACACCACCAGGATGACCAGGGCCACCGAGACCAGCAAGGTGCGCTCGACGTCGTGCAGCGAGGTGCGGATGGTCGAGGTGCGGTCCACCGCCACCGCCAGGTCGATGGAATTGGGGATCGAGGCGCGCAGTTCGGGCAGCAGGGCATTGACCCGGTCCACCGTGTCGATGATGTTGGCGCCCGGTTGCCGCGACAGGATTACCAGGACCGCCGGCTGTCCATTGGCCAGACCCAGATTGCGCAAGTCCTCGACCGAATCGATGACGTCGCCGACATCGGCCAGGCGGACCGCCGCACCGTTGCGGTAGGCCACCACCAGCGGCTGGTATTCGACGGCATGGCTGGCCTGGTCGTTGGTGTAGACCTGATAATGCTTGCTGCCTTCCTCGATCGCCCCCTTGGGGCTGTGGGCGTTGGCCGAGGCCAGCCCGGCCCGAACGTCCTCGAGTCCGATGCCGTATTTGGCCAAGGCGCGGGGATTGAGTTCGACCCGCACCGCGGGCAGCGAGCTGCCGCCCACCGTCACCTGGCCGATTCCTTCCACCTGCGACAGCTTTTGCTGCAGCACGGTGCTGGCGGCATCGTAGATCTGGCCGCGGCTCAGCGTGTCCGAAGTCATCCTAAGGACCATGATCGGCGCGTCGGCCGGGTTGACCTTGCGGTAGGTCGGATTGCTGCGGAGCGCCGTCGGCAGGTCGGCCCGGGCCGCGTTGATCGCCGCCTGGACGTCGCGCGCCGCCCCATCGATGTCGCGGTTGAGGCCGAATTGCAGGGTGATGCGGGTATTGCCGAGCGACGACGAGGAAGTCATTTCGCTGACATCGGCGATCTGGCCGAGATGGCGTTCGAGCGGGGTCGCCACGCTGGTCGCCATGGTCTCGGGACTGGCGCCCGGCATGCTGGCCGACACCGAGATGGTGGGGAAGTCCACCTGCGGCAGCGGCGACACCGGCAGCAGGAAAAAAGCCCAGGTGCCGGCCAGGATGAGGCCCAAAGTGAGGAGGGTGGTGGCGATCGGCCGGCCGATGAACAGCGCCGAGGGGTTCATTGGGCCGGCCCCTCGGCCCCTTCACCCCCCTCGCTGCTTGCGTCACGGTATCCCAGGCGGCGGGCCAGATTTTCGAAGGCCAGATAGATCACCGGGGTGGTGAACAGGGTCAGCATCTGGCTGACCACCAAGCCGCCGACGATGCTGATGCCAAGCGGATGCCGCAGTTCGGAGCCGGTGCCGGTGCCCACCATCAGCGGCAGCGCGCCCAGCAGCGCCGCCATGGTGGTCATCAGGATCGGCCGGAAGCGCAGCAGCGCCGCCTCGAAGATCGCGTCCCGCGGTGACTTGCCTTCCTGGCGTTCGGCGGCGATGGCGAAGTCGATCATCATGATGGCGTTTTTCTTGACGATGCCGATCAACAGGATGATGCCGATGATGCCGATCACCCCTAAGTCGCTGCCCGCTCCCATCAGGGCCAGCAGGGCGCCGACGCCGGCCGAGGGCAGGGTCGACAGGATGGTCACCGGATGGACGAAGCTTTCGTACAGCACGCCCAGCACGATGTAGACGGTGACGATGGCGGCGATGATCAGCATCACCTCGTTGGTCAGCGAGGCCTGGAAGGCCATCGCCGCGCCCTGGAAGGCGGTGATGACGCTGGGCGGCAGGCTGATGTCCGCCTCGGCCTTGCGGATCGCGTCGACCGCGCCGCCCAGCGAGGCGCCGGGCGCCAGGTTGAACGAGACGGTGGTGGCCGGGAATTGGCCCAGATGGTTGATCTGCAGGGGAACGGTGGTCTCGCTGATGGTGGCGATGGCCGACAGCGGCACCTGGCCGCCGTTCGATGACGGCAGGTAGAGCATGTTGAGCGCCGACAGGTCGGACTGCACCGAAGGATCGCTTTCCAGGATCACCCGGTACTGGTTCGACTGGGTGAAGATGGTCGAGACGATGCGCTGGCCGAAGGCGTCGTAGAGGGCGTTGTCGACCGTGGCCGGGGTGATGCCGAAGCGTCCGGCGGTGTCGCGGTCGATCTTGATATAGACCGAGAGGCCCTTGTCCTGGGCGTTGCTGGTGACGTCGGACAGCTCCGGCTGGTCGGTCAGCCGGCTGACCAGGCGGGGCGCCCACAGCGCCAGCTCGTCGGGATTGGCGTCCTCGAGGACGAATTGGTACTGGGTGCGGCTGACCGTGGCATCGATGGTCAGATCCTGCACCGGCTGCATGTAGAGGTCGATCCCGCTGATGTCGGCGGTCTCCTGCTGCAGGCGGCGGATTACCTCGCTGGCCGAGGCATTGCGCTGGCTCTTCGGCTTCAGGTTGATCAGCAGCCGCCCGCTGTTCAGCGTCGTGTTGGTGCCGTCGACGCCGATGAAGGACGACAGGCTCTCGACATCGGGGTCCTGCAGCACGGCGGCCGCCAGCGCCTGCTGCCGTTCCGCCATGGCCGGAAAGGAAATGCTCTGCGAGGCCTGGGAAATACCCTGAATCAGGCCGGTATCCTGGACCGGGAAGAAGCCTTTGGGGATCACCACATAGAGCCCGATGGTCAGCGCCAGAGTCGCCACCGCCACCACCAGGGTCATCCGGGCATGCGACAGCACCCAGCCCAGCGCCCGGCCATAGGCGGCGATCAGCGCCTCGAACCAGCGGCCGGCCCAGCGGTTGATCGCCGTTTCCTCGGCCGGTTCGTGGTGCCGCAGGATCTTGGCGCACAGCATCGGCACCAGGGTCAGCGACACCACCGCCGAAATCAGGATGGTCACCGCCAGGGTGATGGCGAATTCGCGGAACAGCCGGCCCACCACATCGCCCATGAACAACAGCGGGATCAACACGGCGATCAGCGAAATGGTCAAGGAGACGATGGTGAAGCCGATCTGCTCGGCCCCTTTCAGCGCCGCCTGCAGCGGCGGCTCGCCCTGTTCGATGTAGCGCGAGATGTTCTCGATCATGACGATGGCGTCGTCGACCACGAAGCCGGTGGCGATGGTCAGCGCCATCAGCGACAGGTTGTTGACGGAAAACCCGGCCAGATACATGACGCCGAAGGTGCCGACCAGGGACAGCGGCACCGACAGGCTGGGGATAATGGTCGCCGGCACGCTGCGCAGGAACAGGAAGATGACCAGCACCACCAGGACCACGGCCAGGGTCAGCTCGAATTCCACATCGGCGACCGAGGCGCGGATGGTGTTGGTGCGGTCGGTCAGCACGGTGACCTCGACCGCCGCCGGCAAGGCGCTCTGCAGCTCGGGCAGCAGGGCGTGGATGCTGTCGACCACCTGGATGACATTGGCCCCGGGCTGCCGCTGAACATTGACGATGATCGCCGGAATGGTGTTCATCCATGCCGCCAGCTTGGTGTTCTCCGGCCCGTCGACCACCTTGGCGACGTCGGTCAGGCGGACCGGCGCGCCGTTCTTGAAGGCGACGATGATGTTGTTGTAGTCGGCGGCGCTCTTCAGCTGGTCGTTGGCGTTGACCGTATAGGCCCGCATCGGCCCGTCGAAATTGCCCTTGGGAATGTTGACATTGGCGGTCGCCACGGTGCTGCGCAGGTCGTCGATGTTGAGGCCGTAGGCGGCCAGGGCCCGCGGATTGGCCTGCACGCGGACGGCGGGGCGCTGGCCGCCGCTGATGCTGACCAGGCCGACCCCGGCCAATTGCGAGATCTTCTGCGCCAATCGGGTATCGGCCAGGTCCTCGACCTGGATCAGCGGCAGTGTCTTCGAGGTCACCGCCAGCGTCAGGATCGGCGCATCGGCCGGGTTGACCTTGGCGTAAATCGGCGGCGCCGGCAGGTCCGAGGGCAGCAGATTGCCCGCCGCGTTGATCGCCGCCTGGACCTCCTGCTCGGCCACGTCGAGGCTGATGGCCAGGCTGAACTGCAGGGTGATCACCGAGGCGCCGGCCGAACTCGATGACGACATCTGGTTGAGGCTGGGCATCTGGCCGAACTGCCGTTCCAGCGGCGCGGTGACCGACGAGGTCATCACGTCGGGGCTGGCCCCCGGATAGAAGGTCTGTACCTGGATGGTCGGGTAATCGACCTCGGGCAATGCCGACAGCGGCAGGAAGCGGAAGGCGACGATGCCGACCAGGAGGATCGCCACCATCAACAGCGAGGTGGCGACCGGGCGCAGGATGAACGGGCGCGACGGGTTCATGGCTTAACCGGCGCGCCGCGGCGCCGCCCTCACGGCTCGCTCCGATTCGGGCGGTCGCCGCCGGCGCCCTTCTTGTGTTCACCGCGCGGCCGGGCGGCATCGCCGGTACCCGGCGGCCGGGCGGGGGACGCGTCGCCTTTGGCGGCTTCCGGCAAGGCGATCTCGGCGCCCTCACGCAGTTTGTCGGCCCCGTCGATCACCACCTGGTCGCCCGCCTCGACGCCGGATTCGATCGCCACCTGGTCGCCGGCGACCGGCCCCAGCTTGACCGGCCGCACGGTGACCGTATGGTCCGCCTTGACCAGGTAGACGAAGGTGCCCGGCGCCCCGCGTTGCACGGCGGCAATCGGCATCACCGTGGCGTCGTGCAGGGTGTCGACCAAAAGTCGCGTATTGACGAACTGGTTGGGAAACAGCATCCCGTCCTCGTTGCCGAATTGGGCGCGCAGCTTCACCGTGCCGGTGGTGGTGTCGATCTGGTTGTCGACCGTGGTCAGCTTGCCGGTGGCCAACTGGATGGTCTGGGCCCGGTCGAAGACGGTTACCGGCAGGGTGGCGCCGGCGTGCAGCCGCTTCATGACGGCCGGCAGGTTGTCTTCGGGAAGGGTGAAAACGACGGTGATCGGCTGCAATTGGGTGATCACCACGATGCCGTTGGCATCGCTGGTCTGCACGTAATTGCCCTGATCCACCTGGCGCAGGCCGACGCGGCCGGTCAGCGGCGCGATGATGTGGCAATAGGTGAGGTTCAGCTTGGCGGTGTCGATCTGCGCCTTGTCGGTTTCGACCGTCCCCCGGTATTGCTGGGTGAGGGATTCCTGGGCGTCGAGCTGCTGCTTGGCGATCGAATCCTGGGCCACCAGCCGCTGGTAGCGGTCGAGATTGATCTGGGCCTCTTTCAACAGGGCCTGATCGCGCAGCAATTGGCCTTGGTACTGGTCGAGCTGCCGCTGATAGGGCCGGGGATCGATCTGCGCAAGGAAATCCCCGGCATGCACGGCCTGGCCTTCCTGGAAGCCGATCTCGATCAACTGACCGGCGATCTGCGTCTTGACGGTGACGGTGGCCAGCGGGCTGACCGTGCCCAAGGCGGCGAGGCTGATGGGGACGTCGCCCTTCTGCACCGGCGCCGCCACCACCGGCATCGGGCCATTGCCGGAAAAGCGCCGGCTGGTCTGCGGGCCGACATGCGGCCGCAAGACGATCCAGGCAAGGCCGCCCAGGGCCGCGAGGAAGAGGGCGAGCCATCCGATGCGCCGCCGCCACCGGTTGGGCGGTCGCGTCGACACCCCCGAGGGCTTGCGCAGCTCGGACCGGCTGTCTCTCCTGTCTTGATCGATGTTCATGCCGCTCGGCAGTCCATTGGTTGAACCGATAGGTGAATAGTCGTTCATGCGGGTCTTGCGGCTTATCGTTATTGAGGGCGCGTCAAACTACCCCGCCTGCATTTCCCGATTATGACGGCCTACCGGGACTATGTTACAGCCTGTTTCACCGGCGCGACACCGCCGGCCGCCTGCCCCTTTGGCCGCACACATACGGAGGAGGGGGCTATTTCTTTTGCCTTCGCCCCTCCCTTTATCCCATCTGGGATACGAAGTGTAGTGAAGTTGGGCAGGGCAGGAGGGCCGGGATGGCCGAACGGCACGAGGAAAAGGTCGACATCATCATCCAGGCCACCGGTTTGATCGCCAGCCTGGGCGGCGTCGCGGTGCTGGTCTATCTGACCCTGGCCTGGGCCGACGGCATCGCCACCGCCGCCGCCCTGACCTACGGCCTTACCCTGATTGCCATGTTCGCCTGCTCGATCCTGAACGCCACCGTGCAGCATCCGGGACGCCGGTCGCTGGTGCGGTTGCTCGACCATGCCTTCATCTACCTGCTGATCGCCGGCACCTACACGCCGTTCTGCCTGATGGTGATCGGCGGGACCCGGGGCGTGAACCTGCTGATCGGCATCTGGTTTGCGGCACTGTTGGGGGTGATCATCCGGGTGGCGTTCCATCGGCGGCTGAAGGGCGCAATCATTACCCTCTACATTCTGATGGGTTGGTCGGGGCTGATCAATTACGACGTCATCGTCCATCGGCTGACGGCGACCGGCCTGGTCCTGTTGGCCATCGGCGGCGTGCTTTATACGGTTGGCGCGCCGTTGCATCGATGGTCCGGTTTGCGCTACCACAGCGCCATCTGGCACAGCTGCGTCCTGCTGGCCGCCGGCTGCCACTACTACGCGGTGCTGCTGATCCTTACCGCGTTCCACGGCCAGGCGTTGGTGTGATCGGACCGGTCGGGCGGCATCTGAGCCGGTGAAAAATTAGTGGCACCGGCCTCCGTGCCGGTGTTCCGGCAGAGCCGGAAGCCCAGCATTTCCGCCGCTCCGCGGCGCAGACCGGCAGGGACGCCGGTCCCACTGTTAAACAATTGTTTAACAGGCGCTCTTCCCCACCGGCGGGCGGGAAACCCAAGCAGGCCCTAAGATCGGATGGTCGGTGGCGCCGGCATCTCGCCGGCGAAGCGTCACTTCACCTTGGCGAGGACCGGCAGATCCTCTTCGAGGATGGTCATATGCAGCGAATAGGACACTTCACCCTCGTCCTCGTCGCGGTGCAGCACACCGATGAATTCCTCGCCGATGGTGACCTCGATAGGTGCGCCGCGCTTCTTGGGGGGATGGATGCGAATGCGGGGGTTACCGAAGGTCGCGCCGAGATAGGCCTCGACGCGGGCGATTTCGCTCGGGTTCATGGGCAGAGCTCACGGAAATTGGCAAGTGCGGGCAAGGCAGAGACCTGCCGTCCGATGGACAGCAGGTCTCGCCAAGGACTTAGAGGGCCTTGAGATTGACCGCCGAGGTCTTGCCCTTCTTCGGGTCGCGTTCTTCTTCGAACGAAACCTTCTGGCCGTCATTCAAGCCGCTGAGGCCAGCCCGCTCGACCGCCGAGATGTGCACGAACACATCCGGGCCGCCGTTATCCGGCGAGATGAAGCCGTAACCTTTAGTGCTGTTGAACCATTTGACTGTGCCGTTCGGCATGTCGATGTCTCCGAGTATGAGATAGGCGCGACGCGCCTGTGCGACGCGCATCAAGTGCCGAGCGACTCTAGTCGATTCTTCGGGCAGGTTTGATGAGAGCACTGTTGTTCGTTCCTGGACGAAAAGCAAGTTTCAACTGGAGGGATGTGCACCGGAAGCGTAAGAAGGGGAGAAACCGGTATTCCGGTACTGTTATGCGTATTTTGCAGGACAGCCCCGCAAAGGCTCGGCTTCTGCGCCAGCCGCAGCCTCGATATGCTCACTTCCAACACGAGCTACCCTCTAAGAAAGTGCATCGCCATGGCATTCCAGCAACAGGTCTTCTCCCATTTCGAGCCACTTGGCCCGACCGCCCTTGTTGGGCATGTGGCGAGGGTTTGCCGTGATGCACTGTCCCGCTCGCTGGAGCGTCGGCGCCTTCACCTGGAGCTGACCCAGCTCGATCACCGCGAATTGGCCGATCTCCGGCTGCAGCCCCATGACATCGATCGACTGGTGCAGGGGCTGCCCGTTCCCGCCTTGTCTGTCCGTTCTCGCTGAGGAGCGTCCCCTCCCTTCGCTCACTCGGCAAAACTGCTGCTCCGGCAGCACATAAGGGCCGGTCCGCCAGTCGGACCGGCCCGATTTTTTTTGCCAGGCTCCCTCAGACCATCCCCAGGAAGTCCCTTTTGCCGATTTCGACGCCGTTGTGGCGCAGGATGGCATAGGCCGTCGCCGCGTGGAAATGCAGGTTCGGCAGGGCGAAACTCACCAGATATTGCTGGCCGTTGAAGCTGAGCTCACGCGGCCCCGCCTTGAAGGAAATCGCCCTGTCCTCCGATCCGTCGATCTGCTCTTTGGCGAATCCGCTGACGAAGGCAACGGTCTTGGCGAGGCGGGCCTTCAGCTCGGCGATGCTGCTTTCGTCGTCGGCATAGCTGGGAACCTCGACACCGGCCAGCCGTGCCGCCATGCCCTTGGCATGATCGGTGACCATCTGGATTTGGCGCACCAACGGAAACATGTCGGGGAATAGCCGGTCGCCGAGAAGCACCGACGGATCGATCTTGCGGGCCTCGCAATGGGCCGCCGTCTTGTCGAGGATCGCCGAAAGGCTGTTCAACATCTGCAGGGCGGCCGGGACCGAGGCCTGATACATGGAAAGCGACATGGAATGATCCTTGCTGCTGTGAGGTGGGGGCAAACCTACCCCCACCGTCTGACCGGCGCCAGTCCCGGGAGAGGGCTCCCTACGCCGGATTGCCGTCGGCAATGGCGACAAGATCGATCAATCGACCTTGTAGGCCAGCCGCAGCGCGCCCCAATGGCGTCCCTTGACCATGATCGGGGCCGACATGTCCATCATGATGACCTGGACGTTCCCCATATTGCGGCGATAGACCTTCACGCTGAACGGATTGGTGTTGGTGGCCGCGGTGCGCGCCGCGGCATCCGTGTAGATCCGCCAGTGGCGGCTATGCGCCGCATTCCACTCGGGATCACTGCCCTGCGGTTCGGCGTAACGCTTGTTGTGAACCGGGACATAGCCCTTGATATCCATCGGCACGCAATAGACGATGCGGCGATCGAAGGCGAAGGCCTGCTCGATGAGCGGCTGGATCCGCGACATGGCGAAATCCGAGAAGCCGGTCTTGACCTGCTCGGGATTGCTGCCGGGAACCGGCCGGTAATTGGCATCGAAGACCGCTTGCGCGGTGAGTTGGCCGGCGTCGATCGCCGCCTCGATGCAGTCCGCCACCAGGCGAGCCCGCTTCATGGTTTCCTGGACGAACGGCGTGTCGGTGGTTTCCACCCCCGATTCCAGGCTGACATTGATCAGCTTCTCGCCGGCTTCCATCAGGTCGCCCAGGCTGTTCTTGGCCTTGTCCAGCACCGTCGAGGACTCGTTGAGGGCGTCGGCGGTGCTGCGCACGGTGTCGCGGAGCGCGGTCGATCTTTGGCCGATGGTGTCGGCCTCGGCGGCGATGGCATCGATGTTGCCGGTGATTTCGGTGACCGCCTTCGACAGGTCCTCGATCGCCTCGCCGGTGGCGGTGGCGTTGCGGTTGAGGACTTCGGCCTGCTCGGCTCCCTGCCGCGACTGCGTCACCAGATCCTGGGCGGTAGCCTTGAGCATGGCCAGCGTCTGCTGGATTTCCGCGGTGCTGTCGCTGGTGGTTCGGGCGAGCTGCTTGACCTCGGTGGCGACCACGGCAAAGCCCTTGCCGGCCTCGCCGGCCCGCGCCGCCTCGATGGTGGCGTTCAAGGCCAGCATATTGGTCGAACGGGCGATCAGGTCGATGGCGGCAGCCACCCGTTCAACCTTGGACAGGGCGTCGATCAAGGCCGACATCATCGATTCGACGGCCCGCACCGACCCGGTCAGGGTAGCGATGCCGGACAGCGATTCATGGACCAGCGAGCGCGAATGACCCATGCGGGTCGCGGCGCTCCGGCTGACGTCGAGGGTGCGGGACACCGAGTGGACGATGCGGCCGTTGGCGGCATCGAGGACTTCGGCCATCTCCACCGCTTTTGCCATCGCTCCCGCCTGCTGCTGGAACTTCTCGGCGAGGTCGTCGACCCCACCGGCCACCCCGGTGACACGGACCCCCAATCCTCCTGCTTCCTTGGCAAACCGTTGCAGCAGCTGGCGCAGGTGGGCTTCCTCGGTCTCCGCCGGAACGACGTCCATTGCTTCCCCTATTTGATCGGTAGTCGGCCTAGTTATAGACAAATATTCTCAGATCGGCATTTGATCAACCGATCTGCGCCGATTCCATGAGCAAGTCGCAAATCTGCCGTCTATTTGGTCAGGATGAACGCTGTCGCCGCCCGCTCAGGAGATCTTGGCCAGCAATGCTGCGAGACCCGGATAATCCTGCGGCGCGATCGAATATTTGCAGGAAAACTCGCCCCATTTCCGGCCCTGGCGGATGGCCTCGGCAAACCCTTCCGGTGCGATGATACGTCGCCCACCGACATGGCTTACGCCTTTGGCGAACAGAGGATCCGGGATGCATCCGGCGGTCGGCCCGACGATGGCCAGGTATCCCGCCCCATGACAGGCCTCGAGCACCGCGTCCAGGGTGTCGTTGAGCAGCACGGCGCAGGTGCTGACCACCTTGGTGCAGCCGAGCATGTCTTCCGGATCCAGCGTGACGCGATATCCGTCGCGCGTCCCCGCCAGTTCGGGATCGATTTCGAGGACCGTCAGCCGCGCCTTGGCTTCGGTGATGCGCGACAGCAGGGGGGGAAAGAGCCCCACCATGCCGACATGTTCCCCCGGTCTCGGCTGCAATTGCCCAAGGGAATCGGCGGCATCGACGGGAAGCCAGCTGGCGCGGGCAAAAAGCTGCTGGGACAGGGCGTTGATCGCGGCGAAACCGATTGCCCGCGCCACCGGATCATCCTTGCCGTAGCCACGCGCCACCGAGATTGCCGTTTGCCCTTTGATGTCGTCGGCACCAAAGCTCGCCCGCATGGATTGCAGCGTATCACCCAGGCAGACATAGGTCAGGCCAATCGACCCGTCGTCCAATTCCAGGGCGCAGAATTCCGCCCGCCTGGTGCCGTCCGGCTTTTTCGGCGGCAAATGCAGGGTCCGCACCCGCGGCACGCGAAGTCGCGTCGAAATCCTTTCGGCCAAGGAAACGAATAGGGAGGCAACGTGGTTCTGTTCCATCGATGGTGATCCGTATCTCCGACAAATGCCCTGCGACTATAGTAGCGATCGTCTCGGCATTTTGCGACGGTTGACGGTTTGACTCGGTCCGGCAGTATCAAATACAATTCGAAAATGCTGGTCACCGCACGCCTATTGAAGCTGGAATCGGTCAAACGGACTTCGCGCCTCCTGGCCACCGCGGAAGTAGAAGTCAGCGCGGACGAGCTGTGCTTCGTCGTACGTGGTGTTCGCTTGGAACGGGAAGCCGATGGCATTTCTATCCGAATGCCGACCGACCGCAACGGCCAGGCCATCGTTACCTTGGAAAGCCACGAACTGCGGAACGCCATAGCCGAGGTCGTCATCAACGGCGGCCTCGATGCCGGGCTGGTGGTCGAGCGGCTGCGGGCCTGAGGGCGGACGGCTCCGGCCGGACTCTTGTCCTCCTCCTTGATCCATGCTGTAGTCCCGGCGACCGGCGATTTGTCACCGATAGGCGAGCCCATGTATAGCGATGCCGAGCTTGACGCGGCCGTCTCGGCGGGCGTGCTGACCAGCGAAGCGGCGGCCAGCTTCCGCGCTTTCGCCCTGTCCCGACGCTCCATCTCGGCGGTCGACGAGGAGCATTTTCGCCTGCTCACCGGCTTCAACGACATCTTCGTGTCGATCGCCACCCTGCTGATCCTGATTGCCGTCGATTGGCTCGGCCGGCAGTCCTCCCAGGCCCTCGGCGCCCTGCTGACGGCATCGGTCAGTTGGGGGTTGGCCGAATATTTCACCCGCCGCCGGCGCATGGCGCTGCCCAGCATCCTCTTGTTGTTCGGTTTCATCGGCGGCGCGTTCTTTCTCGGCTTCCATCTGATCAGTGCCGATTGGTCGCCGCTGCGACTGTCATCCGCCCCGCTCAAATTCGGCATCGCCGCGGCAGTGGCGGCGCTGGCGGCCACCGCCCATTGGCGGCGGTTCATGGTGCCGATTACCCTGGCCGCCGGCACCGTCGCCGCCGTCGGCACGATCATCGGTCTCCTGCTCGGACTGATCCCCGATATGCGGAATTTCGTCTCGCCGCTGGTCTTCCTCGGCGGTCTGGTGGCGTTCGCGGTGGCCATGCATTGGGATATGAGCGACCGCGAGCGCATGACCCGACGATCCGATGTGGCGTTCTGGCTGCATCTGTTCGCCGCGCCGCTGATCGTTCACCCCGCCTTCGCCCTGCTCGGCGTGTCCGGACTCGGGGTGTTCTCCGGCCCCATGGCCGGCCAGATCGGGGTGGTCAACGCCGCTCTGGCGGTGGCGATCTATGTCGGACTGGCCATGGTCGCCCTGGCCATCGACCGGCGCGCGCTGCTCGTCTCGGCCCTGTTCTACGTCTTGTACGCGATCAGCGCGCTTTTCCGCGCCGCCGGTTCGCTGACCTCGAGCCTGGCGCTGACGGCCCTGATCATCGGCTCGGGGCTGTTGTTGCTGTCGGCCTTCTGGCATCGCTCCCGGCAGGTGGTGGTGGGATGGCTGCCGGCGATGATTCGGGCGAGGTTGCCGGTGGTTTCGTAAGGAACCAGGGTTACCCTCACCTAGTGGATAGAATCTAACACTTGGTGCCCTCGTTTGACGGCGGCGATGATTTTGTCGGGGTCTTTGGTCCAGACAAAGGGCTTCGGGCTTTGGTTATGTTCGGCCAGGAAGCGTTTGATGGCGGCCTGAAGCTCGACA
>CAIOJO010000417.1 GCA_903858635.1 uncultured Telmatospirillum sp.
AAAAAGACGATCAAACTCAGACGGAAAATGGCCGGATGGGATACCGACTACCTCACGTCAATTCTCGGCCTGAAGCCCCGCTAAGGAGGCTGCCGCTAATAACTGCATCAAGTTTCTTTCCGCGGCATGATGGTGTAATTCCACTCCGGGTGGAAATCGGCGCGGATGATGTTGAGGGCGTCCATGTCGGCGTCAGGAACTTTGATGCCGTCAGCATAGAGCCGTTCGTCGAGTTCGCAATCGACGGTGAGGCCAGTCTTGGTGGTGGTCGCGGCGATCAGTTCGACAACGGCGAGACGGCTGGTGAGTGGCCGGGCCTGCCAGTTCTGGGTGATATGGCAGAAGAGCCGATGCTCTATCTTGTTCCACTTTGATGTGCCCGGTGGGTAATGGCAGACGGTAATCTCGATGCCGATCTCGTCGGCCAACTTCTGGAGTTCGATCTTCCACAGTCTTACGCGGGCGCCGTTAGAACCTCCGCCATCGGCGGTGATCATCAATTGGCGAGCGCCGGGATAACGCTGGCGGCCGATCTTCTCCCACCAGCGGCGGATCGCGTTGACGGCGAATTCGGCGGTGTCGTGGTCTATGCCGACCGAAACCCAGCCGCTGTTGTCGGCGATGTCGTAGACGCCGTAGGGCACCACCTTGCCGCGCTTGGGATCGGCGAAATCGTGCGTGTTGACCCGCCGCGGTTTGCCTGCCGGGCGATAGTCGGTGCCGCCGTTCTTGAAGTTGCCGATCAACTCCTTCTTTTTTGTGTCGACCGAGATCGCCGGTTGGCCATCGGCCTGGAAGGCCAGGACCTGGGCGTTGATGTGCTCAAACTGGGCGTCCCTGTCGACATGGTGGCCGCCGCCGTTGGTCTTGCTGTTGCATAGCCGGCTGTAGTTCAGCTGCCGCAGCAGCTTCGCCACCGTCGTCCGGCCGACGCGGTGGCCGATCTTTCGTAGCGCCACCGCCAGCTTCTCTTGGCTTTTCGACACCCACAGGAGCGGTCGCATCGGATCGCCCACGGTCATCGGCTCAAGCAGGCGTCGCAAGTCGTCCAGTAGCGTTTTATCTCTCGCCGTCAAGGGGCGCTGGCCGCTGCCCGCCCGCCGGATCTGCCCCATTGGCAGCGCCGGACCGTCGATGTCTTTCAGCCCACGATCAATAGTACTGCGCGCAATCCCTGTCGCCCGCGCCACCGCCGACACGCCGCCATACCCCAGAGCCCGAACCTCCGCCGCCGCGAACAACCGTCGACCACGCTCGTCCAGTTGGTCGCGGATAGCCAGGTATTTGCGTCGGATCGCAACCACATCGACCGTCGGCCCCATCGCACCCTCCCGCCCCATCAACATCGTGTGTGCGATTCTAGGACATTACGCTGCCAATAGCGAGAGTTCGCGCTTAACGTGTGGCCAATTGATTCGTTCGTTCGCGGCCGTCTCCTTACCGACCCAACCCACCCAGAATATGCCGATCAGATCGAGTGGATCGGTGAAGACTTCGATCCGGAAGATTTCTCCGTCATTGGTGCCAACGCGTGCATTGCAGCTCGGTTCGGATTGCCCTGAAAACGGGGGCGTGAGCAATTAC
>CAIOJO010000418.1 GCA_903858635.1 uncultured Telmatospirillum sp.
ATATCTAGTAGGTGTGGGTAAAAGGCGGATAGGCAAGGTGCCTTCTAATCAGGAATACCACCGAGCCGAGATTATCTTGGCTCGGTGGTTGCCGCCGATCCAGATGCCGAACTCAACAATCTGGTTTCCTCGTCCGGCTCAACGCTGGGCATTTCGTTCATGGTTTCACTGATTATCGCGCTGCTCAGCGTGGCCAGCGGCATCAAAGCGTTGATCGCCGGGATTAACATTGCCTATGACGCCAAGGAACACCGAGGGTTAATCAAACTATGGGCGGTGGCCGTCGGCTTCGCCGTGGGTGGGCTCCTCGTGGCCATTTTCGCCCTGATGCTGGTCGCCGTCCCGCCGGCCGTCCTTTCGCTATTGCCCCTAAACCCTCAGATGGCCACGATAATTGTCGCGCTCCGCTGGCCGGTGCTGGCAGTAATTGCCATCGTCGGCCTTTCCATTCTTTATCGCTGGGGGCCCTGTCGGCTGGATGCGCGTTGGCGTTGGATTACCTGGGGTTCGGCCCTATGCACCACCTTATGGATCGTCGGATGGGGCCTCATTTCCCTCTATGTCGCCAATTTTGGCAAATATGACCAGACCTACGGCTCAATCGGCGGCGCCATTGTGCTACTGCTCTGGTTGTATTTCAGCGCCTTCACAGTCCTGCTCGGTGCGGAAGTTGATGCCGAACTCGAACAGCGGCATGGCATCGCGACCAGTCACGAAAGCCTGCATGCCCGCAACCAACCTGCCCGCCAGAGCTGAGGACACCAGAGGGTCGGCCGTGGCGGCATTGAAACGTAGCCGCCGGCACTCACCCGGACACCTTTTTCGGGGCGGAACGCGGCAAGGGAACGCATCAGGGAGACGATTGCCCCCTTAATCAGGCGCAAATGGCTGGTCGCCAGCCGATGCGCCGCGCCGCATCCATGCCGGCGCTTGGCCAGCATGGACATCTTCCGTATCTCAAGATGGGGAGGCGCGAATTTCGCGGAGATATTTGCTCAGCACCAATCGGCAGAGAGAATGGGCAAGGCATGGGCAATACAGCCGCTAACCGGGATGGCGATGATTCAGGACCATGGGGCATATCCTCCCAACGAAGCGACATGACGGATGCTCACACTTGGGTCTGGCAACCAGCTTGGCCCCACCACGGGCGCCAAACCATGGTGTGATATGCAGTGCGAGGTGGGAAGCCAAGCATCCCGCCGCTTTACCACGTCTCGTGCCTCCAAAGATCAATGTTCCGGCCATGCCGTTTTTCCCAAGTAAAGAATTCTAGCGACGAACCGAATAATCGATAATTGATCCCAATTAAGGAGGCGTGATGCGTATTGCGCAGGTGTCGCCCTTGCACGAAGCCGTTCCACCGAAGCTTTATGGCGGAACCGAACGGGTGGTGTCGTACCTCACAGAAGAGTTAGTAGCCTTGGGCCATGATGTAACACTGTTCGCCAGCGGCGATTCGATTACGTCGGCGCGGCTGGTGTGCACCTGCGAGCGGGCGCTGCGCCTGGCTTCCTCGTGCCATGACCGTTGTCTCTATCACTTGATGCAAATCGACGCTGTGTTGAACCGGCAGCAGGACTTCGACATTATCCACTTCCACGCCGACTATCGGCATTATCCCTTCATCAAGCGGATTGCCACGCCGACCCTGACCACATTGCACGGGCGCCTGGACTTGCCCGACTATCCGAGCTTCTACCGGACCTTCAAGGATCTGCCCTTCGCCTCCATTTCCGACACGCAGCGTCGGCCGTTGCCCTTCCTCAATTGGCGCGGAACGGTCCATAATGGGTTGCCGGAGCGACGCTTTGCCCGCGGCAGCGGCGATGGCGGCTACCTGGCCTTTCTCGGGCGCATTTCCCCGGAGAAGGGCGTCGACCGAGCAATCGCCATCGCCCGCCGGGTCGGATTGCCGCTGCGGGTGGCGGCGAAGGTCGATGACGCCGACCGGGCTTACTTCAGCAGCATTCGCCCCCTGTTCGACCACCCAATGGTCGAATTCTTGGGCGAAATCGGGGAAGCTGAGAAGGGCGACTTCCTTGGCGACGCCCTGGCCCTGCTGTTCCCCATCGACTGGCCGGAGCCGTTCGGCTTGGTGATGATCGAGGCCATGGCCTGCGGTACGCCGGTGCTGGCCTTCCGACACGGTGCCGTGTCCGAGGTGATCGAGGATGGGGTCAGCGGATGCGTCGTCGACAGCCTCGACCAGGCGGTCGCCGCGGTGGATCGCATTCTCGCCCTTGATCGGCGACGCTGTCGCGCCAACTTCGAGGAACACTTCTCCTCGGTCCGCATGGCAAACCGCTACCTGGACCTGTATCGGCAATTGTCGCCCATGGCGGCGGAAACGAGCCTCGCCCCGGTCGATTGAGATGAGCGATATCATCCGCTTCAAAGGACATGCCTATGTCCTTGCCACCTCGCCGCGCTTGGCGACGCGCACCCTGACCCTCAAGGAGGGGGACAGCTTCGCGGTGCTCGATCGGTACGGCGACACCGCGCCGATCGGCGGCGGTGAGCAGGGCATCTACCACAAGGGCACGCGCGTCCTGTCGCATCATGAATTCCGCCTGGGACGACAGCGCCCGCTGTTGCTGTCCTCGACCGTGCATGAACGCAACGCCTTGATCGCAGTCGACCAGACCAACCCCGATATCGAGTCCGAAGATGGCGACATCTTGCCGCGCGGCAGCATCCATATCCTGCGGACCATGTTTCTGTATCAGGGCGCCTTCTATTGCCGCACCTGCCTGCATAACTACGCCGACCAGCGGCTGGACTGCGAGATCAGCCTCATTTTCGATGCCGATTTCGCCGATGTCTTCGAGGTCCGCGGGATGATCCGCCAGGCCCGCGGCCAGCGCCGCGCCGAACTCGGCGAGCGCTCGGTCGCCCTGCTTTACGACGGTCTGGACGGGGTTACCCGGCAGGCCCGGCTAGACTTCTCGGAAACGCCCCAGGAACTGGATATGTCAAGCGCCCGCTTCGCCCTCAGTCTGGCGCCGCGACAGCCGTTCCAGATGTTGCATCGGGCAAGCTTCGAGTTCGATCAGCCTCCCTCCCTCACGGCGGCGCTGTTCGAGTCCCGCCAAGCCGCCTTGGTCGCGCAGTTGCAGGCGCCGGACGCCTGCCGCATTGTCACGGCCAACGATCAGTTCAATCATTGGCTGGCCCGTTCAAGCGCCGACCTCGCCATGCTGACCAGCCATCTGCCGGACGGGCCCTATCCCTATGCCGGCGTCCCTTGGTTCAGCACCGTGTTCGGTCGCGACGGACTGATTACCGCCCTCGAGGTGCTGTGGGTTGACCCCGGCCTGGCTAAGGGTGTCCTCGCCACCCTGGCCGCCTGCCAGGCCGTGGCCGAAGACCCGGTGCGGGATGCCGAGCCCGGCAAGATCCTTCATGAGTCCCGGCAGGGGGAAATGGCCAATACCGGCGAAGTCCCTTATTCGCGCTACTACGGCAGCGCTGACGCCACGCCGCTGTTTATCATGCTGGCCGCCGCCTATGGCGAACGCACCGGCGACGACGATTTTCTGCGTTTCCTGTGGCCGCATGTCGAGCGGGCCCTGGACTGGATCGACCGCTACGGCGATGTCGATGGTGACGGCTTCGTCGAATACACCCGCAAGCGCCCGCAAGGCCTGGTCAACCAGGGCTGGAAGGACAGCGAGGATTCAATCTCCCATGCCGACGGGCGGTTGGCCGGGGGCCCTATCGCCCTTTGCGAAGTGCAGGCCTATGTCTATGCCGCCAAGCGCGGGGCGGCGCAAATCGCCAAGCATTTTGGCTTCAAGGAGCGCAGCCGCCAGCTCGAAGAACAGGCCGAAACCTTGCGCAAGCGCTTCGAAGCGGCGTTCTGGCTGAATGACCTGGGCACCTATGCCCTTGCCCTCGACGGACACAAGCGGCCCTGCCGGGTTCACTCCTCCAATCCCGGCCACGTACTGTATTGCGGCATCAGTTCGCATGAACGGGCCAAACGCACAGCGCACAGCCTGATGAGCGAGGAACTGTTTTCCGGCTGGGGCGTGCGGACTCTGGGCGCCGCCGAGGGCCGCTTCAACCCGATGTCCTATCACAACGGCTCAATCTGGCCCCATGACAACGCAGTGATTGCCGCCGGCCTGGCCAATTATGGTCAGACCGACCAGGTCCAGCGCATCCTGGCCGCTATGTTCGATGCCGCTCAATTCGTCGACTTGCAGCGACTGCCCGAACTGTTCTGCGGTTTCTCCCGCCAAAGCGGGCAAGGTCCGACCCTTTATCCGGTGGCCTGCATTCCGCAAGCCTGGGCCAGCGGCGCCGTTTTCATGCTGCTGCAGGCCAGCCTCGGCCTGTCGCTACAGGCGCGGCCGGCCAGCATTGTCTTCGACCGACCCTGCCTGCCGCCCTCCCTGCCACAAGTCGAGCTGCACGGCCTGACCGTCAGTGGTGCCACCGCCAATGTCCGCCTCATTCGCCACCCCAGCGGCAACGTCACTGTCGACGTGATGGAGCGCCACGGGTACGTCGAGGTCAGGGTGCTGATGTGAAGTGCGCGGCCCGGTGATGCTGTAGCCGCCGCCGTGTGTGCGCTGGACGTGGCCGAGAACCTTGTGACTCAGGCCACGTCCCCGCGCATCGTCGTCGGCGGCCAAACCCTCTTAGTTGATGGCCGGCCGGCCTCCTCCTTTGCTTGTGGTGGCGCCGAGCGCGGCTGGGTTGATCTCGGTTACGGCCAGTTCCGTCATGCTCTTGTCGAACTCTTTGCCTTCATCGAGAGCCCGCTCGAACGTTTCCACCGCCGGTTGGCAACCCAGGGCACGGCCGAGAGCGGCGGCGATACCCCAGGAGGCGATGCAATAATGCTCAATTTTCTGGACCGCGCCGATCAAGGCGGTGTCCAGCACCTTTTCGTTTTTGATGCCCTCCACCATCGTTTGGGCGTCGTCGATCAGTCCCTCGACGGCTTCATTCTTCGGGCGGCCCCGGGACAACTGCATGTCCTCCATGACCTTGTCGATCGCATCGATCAGCGTTCGCCCCTGCTCGGACCGGAACGTGTCAATGATTTTGGAACAGATGGCCGCGCGAGTTTAGGCACTTTGGGGTTGTCGTCGACCGCGATGTTTGCCGGGCCGATGGCTATGCGGCGTCCTTCTTTCCCGGCGGATTAATCCACGCGGCGACGGGTA
>CAIOJO010000419.1 GCA_903858635.1 uncultured Telmatospirillum sp.
CACTAGAGCCGATTGCGTTCTTACGGAATCGGCGATTAAGCCCGAGCGGCGCCTGAGCCATTGAAAAGGCGGAGCCTTTTCACACTGAAGACTCTAGAGCCGATCGCGTGTGAGCGCGATTGGCTCTAAAGAACGATTCCCCTCAACCGCGGAACAGGCCGGGCAGGGCGCTGGCGAAGGCGGGCGGCGGCGGCAGCACGGCGGCGATTTGGCGGTCGGCAAGGCCCAAATGGCGTTCCAGCACGGTGGCGATCACGGTGCGGAAGTCGGTGCCGACCGCCAGATCCCGTCCCTGATAGAGATTGTCCGGGGCCAGCCCCGGCCAGGCGCCATGCAGGCGGCCGCCGGCCACCTGTCCTCCCAGCACCCAGACCAGGTTGCCATGGCCGTGGTCGGTGCCCTGATTGCCGTTCTCATGGGCGGTCCGGCCGAATTCCGACATCACCAGCAGCACCGTGTCGTCAAGGCGGGAACCCAATCCCCGGGCCAGCGCGGCGACGCCTTCGCCCAGCGGCTGCAGGTGATTGGCCAGTTGGCCGGTGGCGGCGCCTTGATTGACATGGGTGTCCCAGCCGCCAAGGTCGGCGAAGGCCAGGGCGATGCGGTCGTCACGCAGCAAGAGGCCGGCCAGGCGGCCGGCGACGGCAGGGAAGCCGGTGGGGCTGGGCGCCCCGTTATCGGCAATTTCCTGCTCGGTCGGCAGATTGCCGGTCAATTCCTGGCGGGCCATCCGGCCGTCGCGGTAGGCGGTGCTTAATGGATCGTTTCCGGCGTAGAGCCGGTCGAAGGCTTCGGCCACGCCCGGGCGATCCACCGGCAGCGGCTTGCCGGCATTGGGTCCGAGGGGAAGGTTCGAATTGGCTTGGCGTCCGGCCAGGATCCGAGGCCGGGTGGCGCCCACGCTGATCGCCTGGGTCGGACCATGCGGGCCGGGCAGGGCGGCGACCAGGCGGTTCATCCAGCCATCCGGGGTGGTGCGGATCCCCGGGGTGCCGCTTTCCATGAAATCCTGGGCGTCGAAATGCGAGCGGGTCGGATCGGGCGAGCCGCAGGCGTGGACGAAGGCCAGGCGGCCCTGTTGCCATAGCGGCAGCAGCGGGGCCAAGGCCGGATGCAAGCCGAAATGACCGTCGAGATCGAGCAGTCCGCCGTCGGCACCCGGCCGGGCCAGGCCAATGGTCGGGCGCATCGCCTGGTAATTGGGATCGCCCCACGGAGCGACGACGTTCAGCCCGTCGACGGCGCCGCGCAGCATCACCACCACCAGGCGCCGGTTGACCGGCTGGGCGGCGGCGACGGCCCAACCGTGCCGGCCGAGCGGCAGTAGGCTGGCCCCCGTCGCCGCGGCGGCGACAGCCAGGAAGCGTCGGCGTTCGATCGACATGGCGAGCTCTCCTTGTGCTATCGGGGCCATCAGCGGGCCATGAAGTCGGGGCTGCCCAGGATCAGGGCCGCCGTCAGTTGCGGTGCCGCATTGCCGAGGGCGTCGAGGGTGCGGGCCGACAGGGTCGGCCGCAGCAGCGCCAGCAGCCGATCGCTGTCGACCGGGGCGGGGCGCAGCGCTTGCGCCGGCTGCGGTATCGCTTCTTCTTCCATCGCCGGCGGCGCCACATCGAGCGGCAGATGGCCGGACCCCAAGGCGGTGGCGAAACTGAGCCGCAGGGTCAAGGCGTCCGGGTTGAGCCAGGCGTCGCGGGTGTTCTTGTACCCGTCCGGCGTCGGACAGCCGTAGAGCGGCTGCCCCAAGCGCGCCATCGTGCCCAGCAGCGGCCGGAAGTTCACCACCTGGCGGTCGGCCGCGCGGATCGCCGAAACCACGTACTGCAGCGGCGTCTTGAACTTGCCGCCGAAATTGGCCGGGGCGCGGAATTCGCGACTGGCGAACAGCGTCTTCAACACGGCGTGAATGTCGCCGTCGGTTTCCATCCAGCGGCGGGTCAGGGCATCGACCAGCGCCGGCGGCGGCCGGTCGGCGACGAAATACTGCGCCAACTCGAAGCTGAGATGGCGGGCGGTGGCCGGGCTACCGGCCAGGATATCGAGGGCCGCTTCCACCTCGGCGGCGCCTTCGCCCTGAATGATTCGGCCGAGAAAGACCTTGTCGCCGAAATCATGGCGGCTGGCGTCAAAGGCGAACCCGTTGTCCGACGGCAGGAAGCGCGCCTGACGCGGCCTGACCAGGCCCCAGCCGGTCAAGATGCGGGCCAGGGCGATCACGTCGTCCTGGGTATAGCCGCCGTCGACGCCCAGCGTGTGCAATTCCATCAGCTCGCGGGCATAGTTCTCGTTCAGTCCGCTGTCGCGGCCGCGCGCTCCGGGGCTGCCGGGCGCGGTGTTCTGCCAGTTGTCGAGATAGAACAGCATGGCCGGATGGCGGGCGGTCGCTTCCAGCAGGTCGCGGAACCGACCCAGGGCGTGGGGCCGGATGGCCCGCTCCTCGTAATCGCCGATCCACAGATGATCGAGGCCCTTGGCGGCGAAAACGTTGAAGTGATTGTACCAGAAGTCGACCATCACCTCCTGCAGCTGGCGCGGGCTGGCCAGGGCCCGCAGCAATCGGGCCTGGCCCGCTTGCTGGACGATCACCCGGGATCGCTGCCGCGCCGCCTTGACCGCGTCGGCGTCGACGGCGCCGGCGATCGGCAGCGGTGGTCCATAGCGCTGGAACAGCTCGACGGGGTCCAGGCTCAAGGTCTCGAACCGGTTCAGGCGATCGGTCAGGACCTGGGGCTGGTCAATCGTCTCGGGATGGAGTTGGCGGTCGATCCAGCCATCGATGCCCAACCGGTGGATGCTCTGCAGGCTGTCGGCATCCGGGCCGAAGGCGAGGCGGTTGAGCACATGCATCGCCAACTTGCCATCCTCGGCTCTGGCGGTCGCCGCCGCACAGGTCATCGCCAGAAGGACAACGGCGGCGTGGAGCCCCTTGCGCAACATCGGCATCTCCTTTCCCCGGTCGGGGAAGACCTTTATGAGCCTGAATCATGACAAGATCATGGAGGCTTTGGGGGCAGAGAGCCTGTGAATGACTATTTTTCAGTGGGACCGGCGTCCCTGCCGGTCTTTCGCCGCGGAGCGGCGGAAATGCTCAGCTTCCGGCTCCGCCGAAACGCCGGCAGGGACGCCGGCGCCACTGATTTTTTCCCGGTCACCCCGCGGCGGGCGGCGCGCTGAGGGGGATGGAGATGGTGAAGACGCTGCCCTTGCCGAGCCGCGAGCGGACATTGATGCCATAGCCCAGCAGTTTGGCCATGCGTCCGACGATCGACAGGCCCAATCCGTAGCCCTTCTTCCGATCCCGTTCGGCGTTGCCCAACTGGTAGAAGTCCTCGAAGATGTCGGCCTGCTTGTCCTCGGGGATGCCTGGGCCGGTGTCCCATACCTCGATGCGGATGTGATCGCCGCGGCGGCGGCAGGCCAGCAGCACCTTGCCGGAAACGGTGTGGCGGATGGCGTTGATGACCAGGTTCTGAATCATCCGTTCGAGCAGCAGGCGATCGCTCCACACGGTGTAATGGCTGCCCTGCCGCTTGAAGTCGAGACCCTTGGCCGCCGCCTGCGGCGCGCAGATGGCGGCGACCACGTCGAGCACGTCGTGCAGATCCAGTTCCGCCAGATGGGCCCGGACCTGACCGGTTTCCAGGCTGGTGACGTCCATCAGGATCGATAGCTGTCCTTCCATCGCCGTCAGGGCCTCGTCGAGATGCTCGACGACCTTCTTCTGCTGACCGTGGGCGCTGCCTTTCAGCACCTCGAGCAGCAGCCGCAGCGCCTGCAAGGGCTGGCGAAGGTCGTGGCTGACGGCGCCCAGGAAGCGGGTTTTCTCCTCATTGGTCTGTTGCGACAGGCGGTGCGCCGCCAACAGCTTCGCTTCGGCCTCCTTGATCGGCGAAATGTCGGTGAAGATCGAAGCGAAGCTGCGCCGATGCTGGCTGTCCAGGTTGAGCGCCGAGACCGAGCGCATGACCGGCACCCGGCCGCCATCGGCGGTGATCAGCGTGGTCTCATAGCGGCGCTGGCCCTGGGGCAGATGCGATCGCTCGCGGATGATCTCGGCGGTCGGCACGGCCTCCTTGGCGAACAGCATCGTCATCGGTCGTCCCAAGAGGTCGTCGCGCGACCAGCGGAAGAATGCCTCGGCGGCCTCGTTCAATTCGATGATGACGCCGTTGCCGTCCTCGATGACGATGGGATCGCGCGATTCCATGAATACCTTCGCCGAGTCGCGCAAGGCGTGGTCGGTGGCGTTCCGTTCAAAGGCCAGGCCGAGCAGCCAGGCGATGGTCTCGACGCAGCGCCGCTCGTCGTCGTCGACCGCGAGGGGCTTGTCGGAATAGGCACCGATGACGCCATAGGGACGTACCGGGCCTGGAACCGCCACCGCCAATCCGCTGGTCACCCCCGCGTCCGAATAGGCCGGAGGCGGCCCGCCGTCGGCGCTGAATTCCCTGGTTAGCACCGTTGCCCCGGCGGCAAAGGCATGGCCGATATCGGTCGCGGCCTCGGCGACGCTGCCGCTGTGCTCGGCTGCCCAGCCCACGGCGCGCCGCAGCAGCAGCGTCCCGTTGTCGTCGCATTCGAAGAAGTGGCAGATGGTGGCGCCGGTGGTCTCGCTGATCGCCGCCAGGCTGCGCTGGGCGAAATCCATCGGATCGGCGCCGACGACGACCCGGGTCGACAGTTGGGCGATCAAGTCCCGCTGGTGCGCCTGCTTCTCCAGCATGGCCCGCGCCCGTTGGATGTCGGTGATATCGACGAAGGTCAAGACCACCCCGCCGATCTGATTGCGGCTGCTGCGGTAGGGGGCGATGCGGCGGATATAGTGCCGGTTGTCGCCGGTGTTCACCAAGGCTTCGCGGGGCATCAGCGCATCGAAGACGCTTTCGATGTCACTCAGCAGCGCCGAATCTTCGAAGGTCCACACCACATCGGTCACCGGGCGGCCAAGATCCGACGCGATCAGCCGGAACAGCCTGGTGGCGGCCGGGGTGAAGCGCTGGATCCGGCGCTCGGTGTCGAGGAAGACGGTGGCGACGTCGGTGCAGGCCAGCAGATTGACCATGTCGTCGGTGGACTTGGCCAATTCCTCGACCTTGGTGCCCAACTGGGCGTTCACCGAGCTCAGTTCCTCATTGACCGACTGCATTTCCTCCTTCGAGGTCTCCAACTCCTCGTTGGTGGCCTGCAATTCCTCATTGGTCGACATGACCTCTTCGTTCGAGGTGCGCAGTTCTTCGTTGGACGTGACCAGCGCCTCGATATTGGACTGAAGGTCGTTGCGGACCTCTTCCAGCTCGATTTCGAGTTCCCGGATCAGGCTTTCGTCGTCCTCTTGGCTTCCAGCCTCTTCGCGGGTGGTCACGGCAGGACCGCAGTTCTCGAACACCAGCATGGCCAGGGCGCCGTCCTGACCGGACGGTCTGGCCAGCTTGGCCGAGATCCGGATCACCTCGGGCCGCTTTCCGCCAAGGGTGGCCCGGGCCTGGATCGGACGGTCATCGGCAGCGTTCCACACTTTTTCGAACAATCGCCGCACGGTCCGCCTGAGGCCGGCTCGGATCATCGACGCCAAGGTGTAATCTGCCGGCCCCTTGGGCAGTGCCAGAACGCGCTCGGTCGGCCCGGAATAATGCAAGACCCGCCCACTGCGATCGATCATCACCACGGCCGGGGCAAACTCCGTCAACACGGCATCGCGGATCAGTTGCCCGATCGAGCCCTGAAGATGAGTCTGCCGGGGAGAGAGCAGCGGCGGTTCCAGTGGCAACGGATGCTCGCTCGGAAGATTGAGACGGACCGGCAGCTTGACCGGCAGTTTGCGGAACACCCGCCATTTCTTCGACAGGCTTTCGAACCCCAAGTCAAAGCGGCCCAGTGTCTCGGACGGGCCCAGCAGGAGAATGCCGTCGGGGTTGAGGGCGTAGTGGAACAGCGGCAGGATCGATGCCTGGTGGGCCGCATCCAGATAGATCAGGACATTGCGGCAGGAGACCAGGTCGAGGTGGGAAAACGGCGGGTCGCGCAGCAGGTCGTGGATCGAGAAGACGACACACTCCCTGAGGCGCTTTGCCACCCGGTAGCCGTCCGGTTCGCGTTCGAAGAAACGGGCCAGACGGTCGGCCGAGACGCCCCGCAAGGCGCGCTCGTCATAGGCGCCGGCGCGGGCGAAATCGAGCGCCTCGGCGTCGATGTCGGTGGCGAACACCTTCAGGTCGCGTGACAGGCCCAGCGACTCCAGCAGTTCCAGCAGGGTGATCGCCAGGGAATAGGCCTCCTCGCCGGTCGAGCATCCGGCCACCCAGGCCCGCACCCGCGTCTCGAAGCGGGAGGACCGCAGCAGTGGCGTCAAGGCATGTTCCGCCAGGAACGCGAAGGCTTCGCCATCGCGGAAGAACTCGGTGACGCCGAGGATCAGAAAGTCGGCCAGTTGGGGCGCTTCCTCGGCATCCTGCCGGAGGCGGGCCAGATAGGTCGGCGCATCGCCGATCCCCAGCACATCCATCCGCCGGGCAATCCGACGCAGCAGGGTGCGGGGCTTGTAACCCTGGAAATCCCGCCCCGTCTTGTCGCGGACGAAAGCCAGGATTTGCTCGAGCAAAGCGGCGCCACCGGGTTCGCCGCCGGTGCCGCTCCGCCGCAAAATCTCCAGCGGCAATCGATCGGGCGGGGCGACATCGCAATCGGGGACGGCCGCCATCGTCTCGGTCGGCATATTGTCATGGGCCGCGGATTCCGGCGACTGGGCGAACACATGTCCCCCGGCCATGGCGATGGTGCGCGCCCCGGCCGCGCCATCGTTGCCGGCACCGGACAGGACGACCCCCACCGCCATCGCTCCCGCCTGCAGGGCGAGGGATTCGAAGAGCTGGTCGACCGGGTGCCGCAGGCTTTCGCCGTCCGAATCGGTCAGGTGAAACCGCCCGTCGGCCACGCCGACATAGGCGTTGGACGGGGCCACATAGAGATGATCGGGCACGATCGGCAACCCTTCCGTCGCGGTCACCACCGGCATCGGCGTAAGGGACGCCAGGACCTCGGCCAGCAAGGTGCGGTGGTCCGGCGGCATATGCACGACGACGATGAAGGCGAGGCCCGATGGCGCCGGCACGGCTGGGAGGAACGCCTTGAGGGCGTCCAGCCCCCCGGCCGAGGCCCCGATGCCGACGATTGGAAAGAGCTGGGTCATCGCTCTTCAACCATGCCCTACGGCGCAAATGCGATGAGCGGACAGTTGGGTTGCTCCCGTTTCAAACGCCCCTCTGCCGCCCTGCTCGGATACCCGCAGCGGCTCCCGACGACTATTCTCGCTGAGCTGTTCCATGTCGGCAACGATTGCGGGGGCGTAATCGGCCAGGATGGGAAAAAAAGCAGCGCAGTGGCGCGCATCGTTAACCCCGACCGTGCCCCCAGGGCCCGCGGCACCATATTCACCGTCATCCCCGCGAAGGCGGGGATGACGACTGTGTTGCGCCGCTTTAGAATGGGGGCCGCTCAGGTTATGAACGAACCCCATGACGGTCTTCTTCACCAGCGACAGCCATTTTGGTCACGGCGGCACCCTCGGCCTGTACCGCCGCCCGTTTGCCAGCGTCGCCGCAATGGATGCGGCCTTGATCGAGGGCTGGAACCAGGTGGTGGGGCCGACCGACCAGGTGTGGCATCTGGGCGACTTCGCGATTCGCCAGAAGGCGGCGCGGGTCAATGCGCTGCTGGACCAGCTGCACGGCACCAAGCATCTGGTGGCGGGCAACAACGACGGGCCGGACGTGTTGGCGGCGCCCGGCTGGACCAGTGTTCAGGCTTACACCGAGCTCACCATCGGCCACCGGCTGCTGGTGCTCTGTCACTATCCATTCCGCAGCTGGCGGGACATGGGACGCGGGGCGATCAACCTGCACGGCCACAGCCATGGCCGCCTGTCGCCGTTGCCGCGGCAATTCGACGTCGGGGTCGACGGCCATGGCTTTCGCCCGGTGACCCTCGAGGAGATCAGCCCGTGACGGCGCGCGGGGTCGGGGGCCGCGCCGGTTCGCTCGGCCCCCAGTCGGCCGCGCTGGCTCCGGCCAGGGCACGGATGCGCTCTTCGTCCTTGGCGAACTCGCGGGCATCGCCGGAATGGACCGTCCTTCCGTCGTCCAGCACATAGACGCGGTCGGCGATCTCGATGGCGGCGCGTACGTTCTGCTCGACCAGCAGTACCGACATGCCGGCACTGCGGGCCGAAGCCACCACCTTGAACACGTCCTTGATGATCAGCGGGGCGAGGCCCTGCGACGGTTCGTCGAGCAGCAGGAGCCGTGGATTGAGCACCAGGGCGCGGGCGATGGCCAGCATCTCCTGCTCGCCGCCGGACAGTTGGCGCCCCTTGTTGCCCTTGCGCTGGGCCAGGCGGGGGAACAGGTCGTAGATGTGCTGGATGCTCCACGGGCCAGGCCGCTGGCATGGCACCTTGAGATTCTCGTCGACCGTCAGATTGGCGAAGATGCGCCGCCCCTCCGGCACATAGCCGACCCCCAGCCGGGCGATGGCGTAGGGCGGCCAAGCGGTGGTGGTCTGGCCGCAGATCCGCACCACGCCCTCGGTGGCCGGAGTCAGGCCGACCAGGCTTCTGAGCGTGGTCGTCTTGCCGGCGCCGTTGCGGCCCAGCAGGGCGACGATCTCGCCTTCCCGCACCTCGAGTCCGACCCCATGCAGGATGTGACTCTTGCCGTAATAGCTGTGCAAGTTCTCGGCGAAGAGGATCGGCTCGCTCACGCCGCCCTCCCCAGATAGGCGGTCTGCACCGCCTCGCTCGCGGCGATCTGGTCGGGGGTTCCCTCGGCCAGCATCTTGCCTTCGGCCAGTACCATGATGCGGTCGGCCAGATGGAAGATGACGCGCATGTCGTGTTCGATCAACACGATGCTGACCCGCTGTTCCTTATGCAGTTTCCGGATGAGCTGGGTGATGTCGTAGGTTTCCTGATCACCCATGCCGGCGGTCGGCTCGTCCAGCAGCAGCAGCCGCGGGTTCAGCGCCAAGGACATCATGATTTCGGTGGCCCGTTGGTCGCCATGGCTCAGTTCTCCCACCCGGCGGTCGGCGCGGGGGCCCAGGCCGCTCATCTCGAACAACTCGCCGACCCGGCATTCGACCTTTCCGGCGCTGTGGCGCGACAGCCAGGGCCGCAGCCGGTAGCCGCTGGCCACCTCGACGGCGATCCGCAGGTTCTCGCGCACCGTCAGTTCGGGAAACACTTCGGTGACCTGGAAGGTCCGGGCGATGCCGCGCCAGACCCGTCGCGCCGGCAACAGCTGGGTGATGTCCGACCCGTCGAAGACGATGCGGCCCGAGGACGGCCTCAGGAAGCCGCTGATCAGATTGAAGAAGGTGGTCTTGCCGGCGCCGTTGGGGCCGATCACCGCCCGCAACTCGCCTTCTTCGACCTCCATCGACACGTCGCTGACGGCGACCAATCCGCTGAAGCTCTTGGTGACATGTTCCACTCTGAGCAGGCTCATGATGCCGACTTTCGACGAAGAATTCCCAGGACGCCGCGCGGGAAGAACAGCACGACAAGGATGAAGAACAGGCCGATGAACGACATCCAGTTCTCGGTCTGGCTGGACACGTAGTCCTGCAGCACGACGAAGATGGCGGCGCCGATCAGCGGCCCCCAGAAGGCGCGCATGCCGCCCAGCACGGCCATGATCACGAAGTCGCCGGACTGGTCCCAGCGCAGGTCGTGCGGATCGGCGAAATTGTTGAGCAGCGCGTAGAGCGCGCCGGCCAGACTGACGAACATGCAGGAGGTGACCCAGGACAGCCAGATATGCTGATCCACCGGGATACCGAGAAAGCGGGCCCGTCGCTCGTTCTCGCGGATCGCCAGCAAGGTCCGGCCGAACGGCGAGGCCAGCAAACCCGCCATCGCCGTCACCGCCCCGGCGAAGCAGAACAGCACCAGGTAATAGAAGGCCTTGTCATTGCCCAGGATGTCGAGCCGGGTGACGCCCAACTCGATGGGCACGCGGCGCCAGCCAGACAACCCGTCGTCGCCGCCGGTAACGGTGTTCCAGCGATAGGCGATGAAATAGAACACCTGGCCGAAGGCGATAGTCACCATGGCGAAATAGACGCCCCGCAAGCGGACGATCAGCGCCCCGACGACGGCCGCCGCAATCGTGCCGGCCAGCACCCCGACGGCGATGCCGACCAGGGTGTTGGGCAGCAGGTATTTGAGGGTGAGGCCGACGCCATAGACGCCAAGCCCGAAATAGGCGGCATGACCGAACGACAGCACGCCGGTGAAGCCCAGCAGGAAGTTGAGCGACATGGCGGCCAGGGCGAGCACCACGACGCGGCTGCCGAGCGCCGTGTAGCCGCCGATCGCCGACATCCAGAACGGAAGGGTCAGCAGCAGCAACCAGACCACCATGCTGGTGCTGTGTTTCGGCAATCGGGTCATCAAAAGCGCCCCTCTTCACCCAACAGCCCGCGCGGCCGCACCAGCAGCACCAGGCCCATCATGACGTAGATCACCGCCTCGGAGGCCGAGGGGAAGAACACCGTCACCACCCCCGAGGCGGCGCCGATCAGCAGGCCGCCCATCAGGGTGCCGGGCAGGCTGCCGAGGCCGCCGATGATGATGGCGACAAAGCTGGGCATGATCAGGGCGCTGCCGATGGTCGGCTGCAGCCCCAGCATGCCGGCCGCCAGGACGCCGGCCAGGCCGGCCAGATAGATGCCGAGGCCGAAATTGAGGTTGCGCAGGATCCGCACATTGACTCCCAGCACCGATACCGTCTCCAGATCCAGCGTGCCGGCGCGGATGCGGATGCCGAGCCGGGTCCGGTTGAGCAGCAGGAACAGGGCCAGCACCGCGACGAAGGCCAGGACCACCATGAACATCCGGTAGCCGGTCAGGAAGAAGAAGTCGGACGACAGCGGGGTCGACAGCCAATCGGGAATGGCGAAGGGAACGGTCGCCGGACCCCATAGATAGCGGGTTCCATCCTCGAACATGAAGGCCAGGCCGAAGGTCAGCAGCAGGCTGTACAGCGGGTCGCGCCCGTATAGCCGGCGGATGAGGATTCTTTCGACCATCAGCCCGAGCGCCGCGGTCAGCACCGGCGCCAGCGCCAGCGCCCCCCAGAAGCCGATATGGGGCATCAGGGTGTAGGCGAGGTAGCCGCCGATCGCCAGGAACCCGCCATGGGCGAAATTGATCACCCCGGACAGGTTGAGGATGAGCGACAGGCCGAGCGCCATCAGGGCATAGAACGCCCCGATGATGAGCCCATTGAACAGATTGTACAGGATGAGTTGGGTCATCTGGCCGCCCCAGCGCAAGGATCCCGGTCAGTCCGCACGACGACGCCCCGGGAGCACGGCTCCCGGGGCACCGCCAGATACGGGGCCTGGCCGGAATGCCAGGCTCGACAGCGAACCACGTCCCGGGGACCGTTCAGCTGGGCGCCACCATGTGACAGCCTGTCTCGCTGACCGGCAAGGCGACGTCGGTCCCTTTGACCACCTCGTCGACGTGGAACAGATCCTCGGGTTCCGAGCCGCTCTCCACCGCGTGGCCGACATAGAGCGACGGCATCAGCTGATGGTCGCCGGCCCGGTAGAACGGTTCGTTCGGCATCAGCGCCACCTCGGGTGGCAGCTTGAAGCCTTCGAGGGCCTTGGCCAGCTTGACGGCGTCGAGGCTCTTTTCCTGGTTGGCGATCAGCGCGCAGGTCCAGGTCGAGGCGTAGCCGAACCAGTGGCGGGCAGTGGGCACCTTGCCGCCGGTCCGCTTCTTGATTTCGGCCACGAACTCGGCCACATGCGGCACGTTGGGCTGCTTCCAATACCACTCGAAGACCCAGGTGCCGATCCGGGCGTTGGGCGACAGGGCGTTCAGCACCTCGAGTTCCTGCTGCGCCCCGGCGATATGGAAGCGCTTGTCCAGCCCGAACTGCACGGCCTGTTTGAGGGCATTGATCATATCCTGGCCGGCATGCAGGAAGATGATCACGTCGGGATTGGCGGCCTGCGCCTTGATCAGATACGAGGAGTAGTCGGTGGCGCCGAGCGGCGACAGGTCGGCGCCGACCTCGGTGCCGCCGAACGCCTTCAGGCTCGCCTCAAAGCCCTGTTGCAGGGTGTGGCCGAAGGCGTAGTCGGGGGTGATGAAGTACCAGCGCTTGCCGTATTTGGTGAACAGGGTCTTGGCGACTGAATTGGTCTCCATGCGCGTCGTGTTGCACACCCGGAACACATTCCAGTGGCAATCCGATCCGGTGACGGAATCGGTGTGGCCGCCGGTGACGATATGCAGGCGTTTCAATTCGTTCGACACCTGGCCCAGCGCGATGGCCATGGCCGAATTGACATTGCCCAGCAGGAAATCGACGTTGTCGCGTTCGATCAGCTTGCGGCCCTTCTGCACCGCGGTGCCGGTGTCGGCACTGGTCGAATCCTCCACCAGCAGCTCGACCTTGCGGCCCAGGATGCCACCCTTGGCATTGATCTGCTCGACCGCCAGTTCACAGCCGATCTGCTCATTTTTCCCGAGTTCGGCATAGGTGCCGGTGAGGGGATCGTTCAAGCCGATCTTGACGATGTCGGCGGCGCGCGCCGTATGGATGAAAGGGCTGGCGAACTGCACCACACCGGCGGCGACCGCCCCCTTGATCACCGTGCGCCGGCCAATGTTCCTGGAGAATACCCCGTTGGCCATGGTCGTTTCCTTTGGTGGTTGTGGTCTTTTTCTGGTTGCTGCGTCGTTCATCGCCAGAGTCGTCGGTTCCGGGCGTTTGATCGTTGCTGGGTAGCACTTGTCCTTTGTTTCCAGTGATTTCAAGAAGAGGCGCCCACAAACGAGACTGAGTCGCAAGGCATATGACCTATGGCATATTCCGCGGTCGTGCCGGCCTGGGCTGTGCCCGGGATGCGCGCCAAGGTTGAAACGCCGCCGCCGGCGACAGATATCCAAAGGTCAGCGGCGGCCCGTGGTTGGGCCTTTCCATGGAGTTTCTGCCGATGCCTGCTTCACCCCTGTACGAACAATGGTTGCCGCGCATGGTGAGCGTCCTCAGGATCGTCGCGGCATTGTTGTTCATCGAGCACGGCAGCCAGAAGCTGCTGGGGTTTCCGTCTTCCGCCAACCCCGCTCCGGCGCTGCTCTCGATGCTGGGTGTGCAAGGCGTCGTGGAACTGGTCGGCGGCGCGCTGCTTGTGGTCGGGCTATTCAGCCGGATCGTCGGTTTCATCCTGTCGGGGGACATGGCGGTGGCCTATTTCACCGTGCACGCGCCGAAGAGTTTCTTTCCGGTCCTCAATGGCGGCGACGCCGCGGTCCTCTATTGCTTTACCTTTCTCTTCTTGGCCGTGGCCGGCGGCGGGGCGTGGAGTCTCGACGCGCTGCTCCGGCCGAGGCGGCGCGGATTGGCCGAATAGTTGGCCCTTGAAGCAAACCTCCTCCCGGGGCTTATTGGTGGTCTCAGCTGCGGGAGGAGGTCATGTCGGATCGCAAGGTGATTGTCTCGCGGAAGCTACCGTCGGCCGTCGAGGCCCGGCTGCAACGGGACTATCAGGCCTGGCTGAACGAGGCCGACCAGCCGTTGTCGGCCGATGAGCTGGTGGCTCGGGCCGAGGGCGCCGAAGGACTGCTGGTGGCGCCCACCGACCGCATCGATGTGGGGCTGATCGGCCGGCTGCCGGCTTCGGTCGCCATCCTTGCCACCTATTCGGTGGGCTTCGAGCATATCGACGTCGAGGCGGCGAAGCGCCGCGGGCTGGTGGTCACCAACACCCCCGACGTGCTGACCGACGCGACGGCCGAGGTGGCCATTCTGCTGATACTGGGCGCGGCGCGGCGCGCCTGGGAGGCCGAGACCTTGCTGAGGGCCGGCGGCTGGCGCGGCTGGACTTCGAATTTCATGCTGGGCACCCAGCTGACCGGCAAGCGGCTGGGAATCGTCGGCATGGGACGGATCGGCCAGGCGACCGCCCGCATCGCCCGGGCGCTCGGCATGCAGATCCATTATCACGGGCGTCGCCCATTGCCCGAAGGGCAGGTCGCGGGCGCCATGTTCCACCCGGAGCTCGACGCCATGCTGCCGCTGTGCGAGGTGCTGTCGCTGCACTGCCCGGCGACGGCCGAGACGGTGCGGATGCTCGACCGGCGGCGCATCGCCTTGCTGCCGCAGGGGGCGATCGTGGTCAACACGGCCCGTGGCGCGCTGATCGATGACGATAGCCTGATCGCCGCGCTCGAGGACCGGCACATCGCCGCGGCGGGGCTCGACGTGTTCGCCGGCGAGCCGAGCTTCGATCCGCGCTACCGCGACCTGCCCAATGCCATGCTGCTGCCGCATATCGGCAGCGCCACCATCGAGACCCGGAATGCCATGGGCTTCCGGGCACTGGACAATCTCGACGCCTGGTTCGGCGGTCGCGCGCCGCCCGATCGGGTGGCCTGAAGGGCGATGCTATTCGACCGGCAAGAGCGCGGAAACCGATTCCAGCAGCGCCGCGTTGGAAAACGGTTTGAGCAGGACTTTATCCACGCCATACATTTCCGCCATCTTCAGCGCCATTCCGGCGGCAAAAGCGGCGTTGCCGCCCGACATGGCGATCACTTTGAGGCTGCGATGGTTGCCGCGCAGCCGTCGCACCGCCTCGATGCCATCCATGCCCGGCATCATCATGTCGATGACCAGCAGGTCGAAACGCTGTTGGGCGAGGGCCTGCAGGCAGGAAGTGCCGTCCGATGCCTCAGCGACTCTATGCCCGGCATCCTCGAGGACCATCCGGAGCATGTCGCGAAACGAGTCCGCGTCGTCAACGACAAGTACGGCAGCCATGGTCGGTCCTTTGATTGCCCGTTACCGGGGGAGCGTCTGGTTGGTCAGTTTGCCATTGCGACAATGCTCTTGGCGATCCTTTCCAGGGCTTCGGCGAGAGACGCCTGCAATTCCGACGACAGGCCGGTGATCGCCGACGACAGTCCCTGCACCGGGTCTTTGGCCAGGAGTTCCGTTCCCTTGCGGCTGAGCTTCAGTTGGCTGCTGCGGGCATCCAGCCGGTCGGGGGCGCTTTCGATCAATGCCTTGCGCTTCATGGCGCCGAGGGTCTGCGACGCGGTGCCCTTGGTGGTGCCATGGTAGCGCGCGAAGCCCATCAAGGTGCGGGCCCCTTCCGGAGCGGCGGCAAGAAAACGCAAGGCCGCCCACTGTGCCGGGTTCAAGCCTTCCGAAAAGGCGGTGCCATTGGTTAGGCGGGCAACATGGAGAAGGACCTCGGCAATGGCTTGCGAAGAAATGCTCATGGGAACGTCGTTCCCCTCCTTCGGATTGGTAGCGAGGCGATACTAGATCACCGTAGGTTGGTGTGGGTCAAGGATTTATGGATATTTTTGATAGGTCCTGGTTAGCCCAGCCGGACCAGCTCCCGTTCGAAATACGCGAAGGTGGCGGAGGCCGACAGGACGCTTCGCGCGACCTCTTCCGGCGTCAGAAGCCGGGCCGTGAGCAGGCGGCGAAAGCGGCTCCATTGCGGACCAGCCTCGCCGCCGTAGGGGGTGTAGAAGTCAAGGGCCGGGGCGATGTCGGGGCCGAAATGATCCATCAGGCGGCGCCGGATGACCTGTCCTCCCAGGATCGAGCCTTCAACCACATAAAGTGCCCCAAGGCGCCCCGCCGCGTCGTCGAGGTCGGCGATTGACTGGATTTGGGGGGCATTCCCTTTCCATTCCAACGCCTCGAGCCCGTCGATCAGCAAGGGAACGCGTGGCCGATAGCCGATGATCGCCAATTCGTCGCCTTCGCCGAACCGGTGTTCGAGCGGCAGATGGATCGCCAGCATTCCCGCCAGAAGACTGGCAAGTTCGTCTCGCCGATAATCGTCGGCGAAAAGACGGCTCAGGCAGGACAGTTTTGCCAGCCCTTGGTGGGCCGACATCGTGGCGGCGCGTAGGGATGACCAGGCGTCCAATCTTCTTTATCTTCCATGAATCTGAATATAACGCGGCAGTTGTCCTGGGCAAATACATAGGAAACTTTCACGAGCGCTATTTTCCCATGCTCGTGGGGAAATAGTAGACTGAACAGATGCGGCTTGTTTCAATTTAATTCGCCGACTCATAATGGGCGGGGTCTCGGCAAGCGGTTGGGTCGCACCGGGACAGGCCAAGAGGGGTGCCGCCATGTCTGCAACTGCCGACCTGATTCTGGAGCGCCGCAAAGACCTTGCCGAGGCGGTGGTGACGCTGCAATACGATCGCCGCCCGCAGTTGGTCGCACGCTATGGGCCGAGCGGCCGCGGCAAATGCGTCGAGGACGTCCAATACCACCTGCTGTTTCTCGCCGAGGCGGTGGCCAACGACAGCCCCGCGCTGTTCTGCGAATACGTGGCCTGGGCCAAGGTGCTGTTCATCAACCTGGGAATTGCCGTCGAGGATCTGGCGGAAAGCCTGGTCGCCCTTGACGATGTGCTGCGAATCCGGCTGCCAGGTGGCGCCGAGATTGCTGCGTCGATCGTCGGACAGGCGCGCGCCGAGCTGGACAAGATGCCGGGGGATCTCCCCAGTTTCATTCGCCAGGAGGCGGCCGGAGGCGAACTGGCGCGCCTCTATCTCGACGCCCTGATGGCGGGGGATCGCCACAAGGCCAGCCGGCTGGTCATGGACAAGGTCACCGCCGGCATGACGATCCCGGAGGTCTATCTGGACGTCTTCCAGCCGGCGCTGCGTGAGGTCGGGCGGCTCTGGCAGATGAACCGCATCACCGTGGCCCATGAACATTTTGCCACCGCCGCCACGCAGGCGATCATGGCGCAGCTTTATCCCCATATCTTCAAGGCTGGCACGAAACACCACACGGTCATCGCAACCTGTGTTGGGGGCGAGCTGCATGAGATCGGGGCCCGCATGGTGGGCGATTGCCTCGAACTGGACGGTTGGGACACCCATTACCTCGGGGCGAATTCTCCGGCCAAGGGCATTATCCGTCTGCTGCGCGAGCGGCAGGCCGACCTGCTGGCCGTCTCGGCCACCCTGACCGCGCATCTGCACCAGCTCGCCGACCTGATCGGCGAAGTGCGCCAGGAGCTGGAACATCTGCCGATCCTGGTCGGCGGCTATCCGTTCAATCTCGATCCAAGCTTGTGCTCCAAGCTCGGCGCCGATGGCTGGGCTGCCGATGCCGCCGCTGCGGTGGCCGTGGCACGGCGATTGGTCGCCCGATGATCAAGGGGCTGATGCTCCGCTGCAACGGCGAAGGCTGCGTCGAGCAAATCCTGCACGAAGATCCCAGTCTGCAAACCGGGGTCAGGCCGGGCCAGCCCTTCACCACCATGGTCTGCCCGGGCAATCTCGCCAAGGCCCTCGATTTCTTCGCCGCCTTGCGTCGCGACGGCCACGCCTTCGACTGGGAGATCAACACCGGCGGAGCCGCTGCCGGCGTGCAGACGCTCCGCTTTTCGGGGGCGCCACTGGCCGACGGCTTCGTCGTGGTCGCGGTACCCGATCGCCACGACCTGGACCCGTTGATCGGGGCGATGCTGTCGATCAATAATGAGGCCGTTACCGAGCTGCACCGCTTGTATAAGGACCGAATCGCCCAAGGCGCCGACGAGTTTCTCGACGGCGTGAGTCAGATCAACAACGAGCTCGCCACGGCTCAACGCGAACTCGCCAAGGCCAATGTCCAGCTGCGTGCGGCGATCGAGGCGAAGGAACGCCTGATCGGCATGCTGGTTCATGACCTGCGCACGCCGCTCGGCGTCATCGGTGGTTATGCCGAGTTCTTGGAAGGGCGCCCGGGCGGCCGCATCGATCCGGCCGAGCGGAACATCATCGGGCAGATCCGCAATGCCAGCCGCTATATGAGCGCGTTGATCGATAACACGCTGGCGCAATCGGCCATCCAGTCGGGCAGCTTGGTGCTCGACCTGCGGCCGACGGATCTTGCCGGCATCGTCCGGCAGGTTGCCGATACGAACGCATTCCTGGTTGCCGGAAAGAACATAAGAATTATCGCCGATCTGCCTGGCGAGCCTCTGCATATTGCCGTTGATGCGATAAGGATAGAACAAGTCATAAATAACATCATTTCGAATGCGATAAAATATTCGCACGAATCTACGGTCGTGGTCGTCGCAGTAACGGCGGATGCGGGCGGCGCTGTCATTTCGGTGCGGGACCGCGGCATTGGAATTGCGCCGGAGGTCATGGCCCGACTGTTCCAGCCTTATGCGCGGGGTGCGGGGGGCGGCATCTCGGGCGAGCCTTCCTACGGCCTGGGGCTCTACATCTGCCACCGCATCGTGACGGCGCATGGCGGAAGCATGACCGTGGACAGCGTGGTCGGCGAGGGGACCACGGTCCGGGTTCACCTGCCGACCGCCGCAGCCTCGATCCGCTAAGAGCTGGCCTGGGGCGCCGTTTCTCTCGGCATTATCCGTTCGCAACGCAATTGAGCCATGCAGATCCGGGCGGCAGGATCGCCTTGCACGCGTCGCCGATTCTCGCCATTATAGTATCGACTCGATACCAAAGACGGAGGGCGCGATGCATCGATTGGGGGCGCGAGGCCAGTTTCGGCTGGTTGGCGGGCAAGGGCAGATCGAAGACGTGGACGAAGCCAGCGCCGTGGTCGATGCGGAGGGGAGGCAGGTTGACGCGCTGGTTCAGTCGCATGACGGCCTCGACCAGGCCAGGCTCAAGCTGGGGATCCTGGCGGAACGGCTTCGCGCCGATGGTCACGTATCAGGCAATAGGCAATGAGTGGAGGCCGTAAATGGCATCAATTACAGCATTTGGCGATCGGGCAAATATTCTTAAGGCGCTTGATAAATCGCAGGCAATCATTGAATTCAAGATGGACGGAACCTTGCCTATCCGCCTTTTACCCACACCTACCACCTATAGTGTGTTGCCATTCCCCGGAATAGAGCTCGCCGAAGGTAGGGGCGACCGCATCGCCAGCGAGTCCGAGGAGACTCCGGAAGGCGTTGAATGGGTAAAAG
>CAIOJO010000420.1 GCA_903858635.1 uncultured Telmatospirillum sp.
CGGCTTGCGGATGAAATCGTCCGCCCCGGCTTTGAACGCACGGACGACATCGTCATGTTCCTTGGCCTGCCCACTCACCACCAGCACCGGCAGCAGGTGCATGTCGGTTGCTGCGCGATGGGGGAAGCGGCTGCGAATTTCGTCCAGCAGTGACATGCCGGCGGATACATACGCCTTGATCGAGTCGCGGTCGGCCTTGATCTGCATGTCCAGCAGCACATAGCAGAAGCCGCCGCCCTCGATCAGTGCCAGCGCGTCCGCCTTGGTTTCCGCGTGAATGCTGCCATGCCCGAACGAACGCACAAGATCGGCGATCTCGGCCGCCATCTCCGGTTCGTCCTCAACGATCAGGGCGACATGCGAGGCGACCATGGGATCAGTCCTCGGTCCTGATCTGCTCCACCGGCAGGATGACGGACACCGTGGTGCCTTCCCCCTTGCGGCTGTGGATCGACAGCGTGCCCTGGTGGTCGGTTTCGATGAACTTCTTCGCCAGCGGCAGGCCAAACCCCATGCCCCCCGGTTTGCCCGTGCTATAGAGCTGGACGCAATCGCGCAGCGCTTCGTCGCCCATGCCGCAGCCGTTGTCGGCGATGGTGATCAAAACGTGTGAATCCGGCTGTGGGCTTGCGGAGATGGTGAGTTCCGCCTGACGGTCGAGGCCAAGGCAGGCTTCGATGGCATTGGCCATGATATTGATCAGGGCCTGGAGCAGTCGCGACCGGTTCGCCTCGACCTTGAGCCCGGCATCGACGTCGTAGCGGACCACCAACCCGGCAGCGGGCAGATCGGCCGAACTGCGAGCCAGTTCATCGGCCTCTTTCAGGACCGCCAGCACCTCCTCGTCGGTGAATTCGCCCGTTGCCTCGGTGGCGAATTCCCGGAGATTGTCGAGAATCTCGGTGAGCAGCTTGACCCGCTGGTGCGCGCGATGGACATGGGTCAGGCTCCGGACCGGGACGCCAGGAATGTCGCCGATCTCCCGTTCGAGATTCATCAACGAGGCATCGAGAGGGGCAATGATCCGGATGATCTCGTGATAGGCGGCCCGCACGAACTGGAGATGAAGGTGATCGGCGATCTTCAGCGCCAAACGGCGGGCACGCGCGCCGAAGCGCGCCTCCAGATCGGTCAGCATGCCAAGAACGGCATCGTCACGATCTGTGCCGTTGATGTCGGCGCGGGTCAGTTCCGTCCTCCGCTGCAGAGTCTTGCGTGCCGCCTCCCGGACCCAGGAATTTTCGTCCTCGACGATCCGGGCGATGGCGGCATGGAAGGACTCATGGCGGAGAAACAGCAGCGCATGCGCCACCGCCTTGCGCACCTCCCATTTCGGATGGGCCGCCAGCCGCAACAGGCGCTCGGCGATTCGCGACCGGAGCGGTTCATCGACGCGCCGGGTACGAAGCCAGTCGCCGGTGACCTCGACGGCGTCCTGAACCGAGGCCCAGTCGTCCGAGTCGAGATCCGCGAGCAGGGCCTGTTCTTCGCTGTCCGCCATAGCCGCGTCAGTGTCCGTACTTCGCCATGCGCAACTTGAACGCCTCGGCGCCACCCTCCAGCAGATGTTCGATCTGGCCTTTGACGTCGTCGACCGTGCCCTGGCGGGAAACGGTACCGTGACGGCCATCCGAGTTGAAGACGAAGACCCGCTCCGCCTCGCCCAGCACCGGGATGTTGGGATTGTGGGTCACGAAGATCAATTGCCGCCCTCCCTTCACCTCGCGCAGGCTCTTGACGATGGTGTCATAGACGTAGGCGTTGTCGAGATTGTCCTCGGGTTGGTCGATCAGCAAGGGCCGTTCGCTCTCGAACAGCAGGATAGGCAGAATCACCGTACAGCGCTGACCGGTGGACAGGCCGCCGGAGTTCTTGTAATCGGCACCATCCTTCAGTTCGATCTGGGGCTCATCCTCCAGGTCGATGGTTTCCAGCTTGAAGGCGAAATCGCTGTTCTGGATGTGACCGGCCGCCTTTTGCGCCACATCGACGGCAATGCCGGCCCGCTCGGCCAGCCGCTGGACATTGCCGCGGCGAACGAGCTGGGACAGTTCTTCCGGCGAGACGCTTTCCACGATCCGGTCGGCGATGCGGTTGTACTGGATACCGGAGCCCTTGAGGGCTGCGCTGAGCAGCTCCCGATAGCCGGAGCGGTCCCCGGCCTGGATGATCGACACCCGAATCGTCGGAGACAAGGCGGTGGTCAACCGCTCGGCCACCATCTTCCGGAGCGTGAAACGGCGGTCGCGTGTGTCCGACAGGTTGGCCAGCATCTGCCGATGGGTGGCTTCCACGACCCGACGTTTCTGCTTCAATGTTTCGAGTTCGGTCTTGGCTTTGGACAGGTCCAGATGGCGCTGCTGCAGGCGCGCGCGCTCGGCGGCCCGCTGTTTTTCCAGGGTGGAGCGGGCGACGATTTCCCGGTAGTGCTGTTCCTGTCGGCCATGCGCGTCCATCAACCGCTGGGATGACGCATCCAGGCTGGCGAGCAGCTTGTCGCAGCGATCCTTGATCTTGGGCACGCCATCCAGGAATACCTTGGTGAACTCGGCCAATGCCGTTTCGATCTCCTCGAAGATGATGCCGTTGGGGCCGGCGGCCAGGCCGTCGCCAAGGGCGTTGCCGCAATCCTCAGCCACCGATTCGGCGAACTGCTTGAAATTGTCGGCGACCGCGCCGACCACGTCGCGCAGATCGTTGATGGCCTCCGTCTCGCGGGACCGCAGGGCCTTGTTTGCATGGGCGGCATTGATCAGGCCGGCTTCCGGTCCGTCGATTGCCTGCATTTCTTCCAGCCGTTTCATCACGACATCGAGTTCCGGCACCACCTCCTCGATCTCGCGGATGCGCTGATCGAGATTGCGTAGGTCGATGGCGGTGCTCTCGATCGCCCGCTTGTGATGGTGCATCTGCTGGGCGACGCCCCGGATTTCCTCTTCCTCGAACTTGTCGATCAGGGACAACTGGAAGCGCGGATTGGTGGCGATCTCCTCGATCTCGTTCTGACTGTAAATGTCGGCCTTGAACACCAGATCGCGGTCGAGGGACACCGACACCGGATTCCCGTCTTCATCCAGAATCTGGACGCTGTCGCCCCACGGGCGCTCCGCCCGGTAGCTGGTTCCGTGCTTGGTCTCCACCTCCAGCGAGATCGTACCGCTGCCAAGGTTGCCATGCACAATTCCGTCGATGATCTTGGCGCGCGGGCGGCTGTCGGCCGGATCAGGCATCAGATCGAGGACATAGCGGACGAATTCCAGCACGGTGGTCTTGCCGGTGCCGCGACCGCCGATGATGCAGTTCAGTCCGTCGACGAATTCGAGACGGGTGCCGTCCAGGAAGCCGCCGGAAACCTCGATGGCCAAGATCTTGTGATGGGGCCGGGCGCCGTCCGGATCATCGCCGCCGCCGGGCGCATCCCAATCATCCATGTCGCGCTCCTTACGTCGTTCACACGGCTAGCGGATCATCCTTGCAATTCTGACACGACATATCATAATTGCAAGGATGATTGAACGCCGCCACCGCCCCGCCATCGAGAGCCTGCTCCAACGCCATCCGGCCGTAGCATTGCTCGGACCGCGCCAGAGTGGCAAGACCACGCTCGCGCTGGAAATCGGCGAGAGCCGCCCCTCCATTTACCTGGATCTCGAAGCGCCTTCCGATCTGGCCAAGCTGGCGGAACCTGAACTGTACCTCGCCGCCCATGAAGACAAGCTGGTCATCCTTGATGAAGTACAGCGTGTGCCCGATTTGTTCAAGGTATTGCGCGGACTGATCGATGCCGGGCGGCGCCGGGGCCATCGGGCGGGACGTTTTCTGCTGTTGGGGTCGGCATCCATCGACCTGCTCAAGCAGTCGTCGGAAACGCTCGCAGGCAGGATCGCTTACTCTGAACTCACCCCATTCGACGCGTTCGAGGTGGTCAAGACGGTCGCCGACATGGACCGGCACTGGCTGCGCGGTGGCTTCCCCGACAGCTTTCTCGCCCCGAATGATCGGGACAGCGCGGAATGGCGGGAAGCCTTCATTCGCACCTACCTGGAGCGCGACATCCCGCAACTCGGACCGCGCGTGCCGGCGGAGACCCTGCGGCGGTTCTGGACGATGCTGGCCCATGAACAGGGGTGCCTGCTCAACGCCGCCCGCATCGGCCAGGGACTGGGAGTCAACGGCCACACGGTGGCCCGCTATCTCGACCTGCTGGTTGACCTGCTGCTGGTGCGGCGGCTGACGCCGTGGATGTCAAATACCGGCAAGCGCATGGTCAAATCACCCCGCGTCTTCGTCCGCGACAGCGGCCTCGTCCATGCCCTGCTTGGTCTGGAAACCCTCGACGACCTTCTCGGACACCCGGTGGCGGGTTCCAGTTGGGAGGGGTATGCCATCGAGAATCTGTTGTCGGCGGCACCGAGCAACGCCCAGGCCGGATTCTATCGGACATCGGCGGGTGCCGAAATCGATCTGGTGCTGTCCATGGGCCCCGGCCGGCTTTGGGCCATCGAGATCAAGCGCAGCCTTTCGCCGCAGCCGTCGAAGGGATTCTGGTCGGCCTGCGACGACATCAAGCCCGACGCCCGCTTCGTGGTCTATCCAGGCGCTGAACGCTACCCTCTGAAGGGAGGGGCGGAGGTTATTGGTCTCACGGAAATACTGCAGGCCGTCATCCATCGGCGTTAATTGAACCTGGCTTTCGTATGTGCATGAATTCGCCGGGCTTCCTTTGTTTTCTATTCGGTTCTATGCCGAAACCATCCCCGTTGTTTGACGGTTTTTGTTGTGCCTAATCCGCTCAACAGCAGCCACATCGCCTCCACGAAGGTCGGATCCCGTATCGCTTTCATGAGGGATTTGTCCGATGCTGCGGCGACAGCATCAGCGAGGTCGGCGATGGAAATATCCCCCGCCGCCAGATGGCCCATGATATCCCACCAATCCCTCGACGAGGGAAGGCGCCCAAGTCTGACGTGACCCATGCTCTTTGCGCCCTTCGGTCGCACTCACGGTAGCCGCCAACACAGATGTTTCCACTACCTATCATAGGCCGGCCGCTCGGGCGGTCGGGGATGTTTTTGACATTTCATGTCCGACAGCATACGGTATCGAAGTCAACCGCCCCCTTCGCTGAAGGTGGTTGCTTTCCAACCACGGTTGCGAGGCATTGACCGACATGATGAACTTGGGAGCACGTCTGCGCGCAGCCAGGGAACGTCGCGGCATGAGCCAACAGGCCGTCGCCGACACCCTCGGCCTTCCTCGCACCGCAGTGACCAACATGGAGACCGGCAACCGCACGGTGTCCACGCTCGAACTGGCTCGCCTGGCCGAGATATACGGCCAGGCGGCAGCGTTTTTTCTCACCGAGGCCGATGAAAGCGCCGCCGAGGACATTTCCATCGTCCTGCACCGCGCCTTGCCGGAAATGGGGCGCACGCCGGAGGTCGATAAGGCTGTCTCACACGTGATCGACCTGTGCCGGGAAGGTGCCGGTTTGCGAATCATGCTCGACCAAGCGATCGAGCAGTCCGTTCCCGATTATTCGACGCGGATGGCGTCCTCGGGAGATGCCATCCGGCAAGGACAGCATGTCGCCCAGGAGGAGCGGAAACGCCTGGGTCTCGGCAATGCCCCGCTCAGCAATATCGCTGGTCTCATCACCGAGCAGGGCATCTGGGCCGCAGCCTCCGACCTGCCCGACAGCCTTTCCGGTTTTTTCGTGAACCACCCGTCGATCGGATTGGCCATCCTGGTCAATGATCAGCATTGGCCGGTGCGGCGACGCTTCTCCTATGCTCACGAATACGCCCATGCGCTTTTTGATCGGCAGGCCCCGATCACGACCACCCGACGGGAAAGCTCATCTGACCTTATCGAGAAACGTGCGAACGCCTTTGCCGCCGCGTTCCTTATGCCGTCCGAGGGGGTGGTCGAGCAACTGGCGCAATTGTACAAGGGCCGTCCGAGCCGGCTCGCCCAAGTCATCTTCGATGTCGCCAACAATTCGTCCATCGAAGCGGAAATCCGCCCGCGTCCCGGCTCTCAGTCCATCACCTACCAGGACGCAGCCGCCCTGGCCCGCCATTTCGGCGTCAGTTACGAGGCAGCGGTCTGGCGCCTGAAGAGCCTGGGCCACATCAGCCAGACTGAAACCGATGCCCTCATCGAGCAAAAGGATGTCGGCAAGCGCTACATCAAGCTGCTTGGCTTCTGGGACATCCTGGACGAGGGAGAGGCGCCAAAGATGAACGAGGTCGAATTGCGGAATCAGTTGACCCGGTTGGCGCTGGAAGCTTACCGCCAGGAGGAGATTTCGCGCGGGCGCCTTGCCGAAATCAGCCGGAAACTGGCCATCGATCCGGCCGAAATGATTGAGCTGGCCGAAGCCGCCCGAGCAAACTGATCTGGAGCGGACGAATGCCCTCGGGGCTCATTATCATCGCGGACACGTCCGTGCTGATCAACTTCCTCCGGATTGATCGGATGGACTTGATCGGAGCACATTCGTCGGCGTTCATGGCCACGGAGCACGTTGGCTCGAAGGTATCCGACAGCTATCCGGATCAGCAGGCCCGCTACCGCGCCGCCCTTGATGCCGGGTTCGTCACCGAGGAACGGGTCGATGACCCGGCCGAGGTCGAGTTGTTCCTGAAGCTCCGCCGGCAGCCGCGTCTTGGCACCGGCGAATGCTCGGCCATTTCCGTCGCCATGAACCGGGGCCACGCGCTGGCCGTCGACGACAACCGGGCCATCAATCACGCTCTCCAGGAGGCGGGATTGGCAAAGCGGCACCTGCGGATCGTTCGGACACAGGACATTCTCGCCGACTTGGTCAGGGCCGGCGTCCTCAGCATTTCGGCAGCCGATGCCATCCTGGCCGATTGGGCGATCAATCACCGCTTTCGCACGAGAATATCTTCCATCCGCGATATCGTGTGAGAACAATTCAACGTTTAACGTCGTGGCAATCGCAGCGAGGTGTCGTGGGGCGCGCGGCATCGTCAGAAACAATGCGGCAAGATCAAATTGCGATAGGCTTCTCCACGTTTCCTTTGTTTTCTATTCAGTTCTATACCGAAACAATTGCCGTTGTTTGACGGTTTTTGTTGTGCCTATCCTGTCCACCAGCAGCCAATCAAACCGCTGGTACGCCAATGACCAATGCCCTTCATCCCCGACATATGACCGCGTCCGAGCGCCTCGACGAGGTCGCCGAGATCCTGGCTGCCGGCGCCATGCGCCTGATGGCGCGGAAGTCCAGTCGAATATCTGCTGACGGCGGAGACAGTTCCGTCGACTTCACCGCCGAGCGGAGCGTGTATGGCGTGGAGAACAAACGGAGGAACTCCCGCCGATGACGACCGCGATCCTCACCCAGGTGGCCGCGCTGCC
>CAIOJO010000421.1 GCA_903858635.1 uncultured Telmatospirillum sp.
CCCACGATTCGCGTTCGTCGACCGCTCCGGCGTTGACTCCAACCTTCGCCGCGATCAGCGACGTCAAATGCGCTCCCATTGACGCGACCGCCGGCGAACTCTGCACCAAACTGCCAGTTGCAGAAACCATTTCAGTTTCCGGCGTCGGAGTCTCCGCCATTTCGCCGGTGGCTCCTGATTCAACAGGCGCAGGGGCTGGCTCGCTTCCGGCTTCCGTTTCGACGATGCTTTCTTCGCTCACCGATTCGCCACCGAGGGAGAGCAATTCCATCATCTTGGTCCATGCCACCCTCGCTGCTGGTGGCTTCGCCACCGCAATAGTCCATGGCTGCTCGTGGCCGAGCTTGGCTCGCACGACCACGGGGTCTTCCTTGCGGGAATAGGCCTCGACCAAATTTCTGACTTCCGGGCGTTCGAACACTTCTTGCCAAGCGTAGATTCCATCGGTCTGATCGACTTGCACCTGTTCCGACGTTGCGGGATGCGATGCCGACCCATCGGCGTCATGGACAAACACATGCGAATAGCCGCGAAGCGTGATGAGCGCCTCTCCATCTCGCAGGGCCGCCCTGGTCCGCTCCAGCAAACCCGAACACCCAGGCGGAATGTCCGCATCGATCAGCAAATCTGCCAATCGGGCAAGCCACACGTCGCGATCGAGGCGCCCTGGATCGCCGAACAGGGCTTCCCTGAACGTCGAGAGTGTCGCCATGAGCTGGGCCTTCGAAGACTTCTTCGCCTCCGCCACCGCGTTGCTTGCGACGTATTTGGATTCGATCACCGCGACATGCAAATGCGGCACGCCATCGCGCTCTTCAACGCACAGCCCCAAGATGTCGGCGATGCGGCTCTCGCGCTGCGCAAGCCAGCTCGCGTAATCATCCAGCAGGAAATACACATTGAAGGACTGGCGTTGGCCAGACCCGGCAATGGTCTTGAACTCGTGATCGAGCAAATAGCGGCTGAGCACCAGGCCCAACATCTCGCCAGCGGAGACGCCTCGCTTTGCCGCGCGAAGGACAATGTCCCCTGAGACCGACAAGGCATCCTTCTTCATCCGGTCGCCCACATCGGCGATTTGCTCGGTCGTCAGTGTCAAGCCGAGCTCGGATAGCCTGCGGCGGGCCAAAACGCCCAGCAATCGCAGCTCGGAGGTTGAGCTCACGATCATGTTTCGGCCATTGGTCGAGGCCCGGCGATATCTCACCACCGTAATCCCGTTGGCTTGAAGCTGCCGTTTGTCCAACAGCTCATCGTAGGTCGCCACCCATTCGGCCAAGGCATGGGCGTCATCCAATGTTTCACGCAGCACTTCGCTTTGGAGTGAAATACGCCGTGCCGGAAGGAAGTTTTGTCCCTGGATCGGGTCGCACTGCCTCACGACGGAGCCCACCGCACCGACATAGGCCCAGCCAGAGGCTGTTTGCCGTGGACAAGTCAAGAACGTCGTAGATTTGAGTTCGTTTTCCCCAGACACGCTTCGATACGACCACCGTGACGGAGCATGCTCCAAGCTCGGCCGATCGTTGGTCCAATCGACCGGTATCCATTCCGCTCCGGCGGTCCGCGACACCACGTCATGCAAGAAGGCAATGTCGTATGGGCGGAATGAGTTGCTGGCCCTCGCC
>CAIOJO010000422.1 GCA_903858635.1 uncultured Telmatospirillum sp.
CTTTTACCCATTCAACGCCTTCCGGAGTCTCCTCGGACTCGCTGGCGATGCGGTCGCCCCTACCTTCGGCGAGCTCTATTCCGGGGAATGGCAACACACTATAGGTGGTAGGTGTGGGTAAAAGGCGGATAGGCAAGGTTCAAAAAATAGTCCCGCCCAGGGGGGAACATGCGGATTGCTCAAAAGCTGCCCATCGTCATTGTGTCGCTGGTGCTTGCTTCGGCTACACTTTCCGGGCTCGTGGCCTATTCGAGGTCGTCTTCGCAACTAGTGGATGCGTCAAAGGCCCGGTTGTCCGGCCTGGCCGAAGCGCGTCGCGGCCAGGTGGTGGCGATGTTCGAGGCGTTCGGACAGGATGCCGAGATTCTGGCCGCCAACGCCGCCGTCGTCTCGGCGGTCAAGAGCATGGCCGACGCCGTCCTGGCGATGGACCGCTCAACCCATCAGACGGCCAAGACGGTGCGCGAGACCTATATCGACAGGAATCCCAATCCGGCCGGCAAGCGCTATCTGCTTAGCGGTTCGATGGATCCGACGGAATGGGGCATGGCCCATACCGACTACCATCCGACCTTCCGCAAGATTCTCGAGCGCCGCGGCCTGGGTGACATTCTGTTGGTCAATTCGGTCGGCCGGGTGGTCTACACCACGGCCAAGAACACCGACCTGCTCGAGGATATGACCAGTCCTCAGTTCAAGGCGACCCCCCCGGGCCGGCTGTTCGAACAGCTCTTCAAACAGCACAAGCCGGGACAGGTTCTGTTCACCGACTTCACCAATTACGCCCCGGCGGGGACACCATCCGCCTTCGTCGCCAGCCCGATCATCGACACCGGTGACGAATTCGTCGGCGTGCTCATGCTGGAATTGCCGGTAACGCGGCTTGACGCCCTGCTCAACGATCCATCCGGGCTTGGGCAGACCGGCGAGGCGATCCTGGTCGGTGCCGACGGCAAGCGGGTCAACAATTCCCGCTTCGAGGGCAGGGGCAAGGCCTTGGTCGATACCGTCGACAATGACGCGGTGACCGCCGGCCTGGCCGGGGCCAGCGGCATCGTTTCGACCAAGGATGCCGCCGGCAAGTCGCTGCTCGCCGCTCATTCGCCGATTGCCTTCAGCGGCGCCAAATGGACGCTGGTGATCGAGGCCGAGGTCGCCGAGATCCTCGAACCGGTGGCCGAGATGCGGACCTCGTTGATCATCGGCGGCCTGGTGGTGCTGCTGGTGGCCGGTGCCGCCGGACTGTGGTTCGCCGGTCGGATCAGCAAGCCGATCAGTGCCATCACCGCCTCGATGAACCGGCTGGCCGAGGGCGATACCTCGGTCGCCATTCCCTCTTCCGACGGCAAGGACGAGATCGGCGAGATGGCCCGTGCGGTCGGCGTGTTCCGCAATAACGCGCTCGAGATGAGCCGCATGCAGGGTATGCAGGAGGAGGCCAAGCGCCAGGCCGAGGCGGAACGCAAGGACGCGATCAACCAGGTGGTGGACCGCTTCGGGGCGTCGATCGCTTCGGTGGTCGACGGAGTCACTTTGACCGCCGAGGAATTGAAGAAAACCGCCGGCACCATGACCGAACTGGCCGAGGAGGTCAGCCGCAAGGCCAGTGTCGTCGCCCAGGCGGCCGAGCACACCACGGCCAATGTGGAAACGGTCGCCGCCGCGGCCGAGGAATTGACCGCCTCGGTCGGCGAAATCAGCCGGCATGTGGCCCAGGCATCGGACATCGCCGGGACCGCCGTGCAGGAGGCCAACCGCGCCAATGCGATGATCGCGGGCCTGGCGGAGGCCGCCGACAAGATCGGCGAGGTGGTCAACTTGATCAACGAAATCGCCGCCCAGACCAATCTGTTGGCGCTGAACGCCACGATCGAGGCGGCGCGGGCCGGCGAGGCCGGCAAAGGCTTTTCGGTGGTGGCCAGCGAGGTCAAGAACCTGGCCAATCAGAGCGCCCGCGCCACCGACGAGATCCGCCAGCAGATCACCTCGGTGCAATCGGCGGCGCGTGGCGCCGTCGACGCCATCCGCGGCATCTCGGGCACGATCGGCCAGATCAACACCATCGCCGGGACGGTGGCCGACGCGGTGCGCAATCAGGGGCAGGCGACGCACGACATCGCCCGCAACATCCAGGAAGCCGCCGCCAGCACCCGTGACGTTTCCGATAATGTGGGCGGCGTCAATCAGGCGGCAGATCAGGCCCACAGCTCGGCCGGGAAGGTCATGGGAGCGGTTCAGACCTTGTCGTCGCAAGCCGGCACATTGCGCGGCGGGGTCGATGAGTTCATGACCAAGGTGCGGAGTTAGGGTTCGGCGCGCCAGCCGTCATTGGGCAATATTTCAGTGGGGCGGGCGTCCCGCCCGCCCCACTATGTTTCTGTCTCGCCATAGGCGAAGCTCGTCGGCGCCTGCGCAGCACGCGCGGCCACGACTTGCCGGGTGGGTGTGAGAGATAGGGCTCGATCGGCCAATGACGCAATTCGCGAATTCGGCTAAGAGATTTCGCCGACAGTTATAATCTGTTGACGGATGCCCGTTATCTTTGCACCGTCGGATCGTCTTTTGCACGGCGTCCCGCCGTACAACAGTCGCCTCGACAGATCGAGGCAAGGACCCCTGTGAACTCGGCCAGCCGCATAGCTCTAGTTTATTTCTGCTCGGCGCTCCTCTGGGTGGGTGGCTCGGACTGGTTTTTCGCGTCCTTGTTTCCGGACCGTTTTGCCGCAATCAGCCTTTACAAGGGGTGGGCCTTTGTTCTGGTGACCTCCGCCGTCCTCTATGTGCTGTTGGTCCGCGAGTTCTTTCACCGGGACAGGGTGGAAAGCCGGCTGCGCGACATGGCCGTTTGCGATCAGCTGACCGGCCTGTTGAACCGGTCCAGCTTTCTCGACGACTTGGATCGCGCCGTATCGTGGGGCAAGCGGACCAGCACCGTGGTTGGGGTCATTTTCATTGATCTCGATGGCTTCAAGGCCGTGAACGACGCGCATGGTCACCATGTGGGCGATGAATTGCTGGTCGAGGCAGCCCGTCGGCTGGCCGGAGTGATCCGCTCCGGTGATGTCGCGGCACGCTTCGGCGGTGACGAATTCGTTGTCCTGGTACAGGGAGACCGCACCGGCGATGGCACCGAGCGTCTCGCCCAACGGCTGTTGGAGGTGATGCGGGTTCCATTCAACACCACCGCCGGTCCGGTCTCGCTGACCGCCAGCATCGGCTTCTCGCTGTCGCCCCTGCACGCGGTCGAGAGCGAGCCGCTGTTGCGAGCCGCGGACATGGCGATGTACCGCGCCAAATCGATGGGAAAGGACGCCCTGCTGGCAGCCAATTGCGGCCCGGCATGACCATATGGGCGGGGAATGCCCCGATCTGGGTAATGCCCCTGCTGCCAGACGGGATAAACCATCGGGTAGGGACTATCGAACGAATGGCCTAGGGGCTGAACCGTTTGGCGGCGCGCCAGGGCGAGACCCTTGGGTGTAGGTTTCCCCCCGAAGTCCAGCCCGGGAGGACGCCGATGAAAGAAGTAAGATGCGCATGGTGCGGGAAGGCCCTCGAGACGCCCAACTTCGCCTCCGTCTTTTGTTGCAGCCATTGCCAGCGGCAGTACGAGACCTGGTGCCGTAGCCGGGCGCTGGTCCGCCGGCAGGCCCTGCATCGCTGGCGCGATACGCCGGCGGAGATCGCAGGCCGCCGACTCGATCCGATGGAAGCTGCCTGAGGGCGAAGGCCCCGAAAAGTCGGTGCGTACCAAGCGGGGGGCGGAGCATCTCAATCGCGTGTCGAGGCACCTCGGTTGCGCATTTGCCCATTGGTTGCCGATGATCAACTGTTGGGTCCTGTCCCTCGCATAGGCAGGACTTCAGATGAAGCGGTTGGTCGTCGCAATGGTTGCCCTGCTTTGCCCGTGGATGGCCGCCGCCGCCGATGGCGGCGATCCGAGCGGCGAGGCCCGTGACTTCGTCGCTGCCGTCATCCAAGGAAGCACGCGCCTCGGGACCTCTGCCGATCCGAGGGTCGAGGACCGGACGCCCCTGGCGCGGCGCCTGCTCAATGAGCATTACGACATGGCGAGCGCCATGCGCACCGTACTCGGCCGCTATTGGGATGGCGCGACGGTCGAGCAGAAGGAGCGTTACCTTGCGACGTTCGAGGATTTCCTGCTGGCCGGCTATGGGGTGGCCTTTGAACGGGCGGCCACCAGGCTGAGGATCGCCGGGGTGACCGCGGAGGGCGAGCGGATCGTCGTCCATAGCGTCGACACCGGCGAGCGCGGGGCTCCCCGAGTCATCGATTGGGTCGTCGTCCATGGCGATGGCCAGCCCTGGCTGATCAGCGACGTGCGGGTCGGCGGGATCAGCCTGCTCGAACTCATGCGCCAGGATTTCTCGACGCTCCTGCGCAACAACAAAGGCGATATGGAAGATCTTCTGGCCGCGATCCGGCGTCAGACCGACCGGCTCAAGAACGCTTCCTAGGTGGGGTTCAAACGCGATTCCGGCCCGAGGGCGCCGGCCAGGGGAATCGCTTCAGGTTAACGGCGGCTGATCTCGGATGAGGGTTTCCAGATAGTCGGAGTTCAAGCAGGCCAGTTTTCGCCGGTTTTTGAGGCTGTGGCGATCTTTTGGATGGCGGATGAGGTTCATGGCCATGTGCTTGACGACAGCCATGTTTTGGGGGCCGAAGCCAGTCCTCAGGCGGGCCAGGTCGTCATGGAAGACGACGTCGAGAACC
>CAIOJO010000423.1 GCA_903858635.1 uncultured Telmatospirillum sp.
CCAAGCGGCGTAAACTAATTCCCCAGCCTCCACGGAATGCCGCCGAAAAAATCCCGGGTGGCACCCACCTGGGCGATCATGGTGGTCATCTCTTCCCGGCTGGTCGCATTCACCAGCTTGCGGAGGTTGCCGAGGTTGTCCTGGAAGGCGGCTTCCGTCGCGGCCATGCCCTTCTGGAAGCCGTGGCGGGTGTCATCCCAGTATTTCTCGGAGTGCTTGGTCAGCGTTTCGAGGAAGTGCTGTTCCTTCAGAGCCTCGCAGATCTTCTTCGCCAGCCTGCTCTGCCAGGACGCGCCGAACAAGGCGTAAGCCGCCAAGCCTAACAGGACCGCCAAGCCAATCACGATGGTGATGGGACCGCCAAGAGCGGCGATCAGGCTACCCGAGCTCACCACACCGCCCGTGGTCGCGCCGATTCCAGCCAGATAGCTCGCCACACCCGGCAACAGCATGGCGGAACCAACTTCTGCGCTGGCGGCAGTTGCGGCGGCCCAAGTAGCCATGGCTCCAGCCGTTCCGGTCGCCGCCAGTGCCCCAAGGAACACTCCCTTCACGTTGAACGGCACAGTCATAGCGCCAAGCTCCACGCCACCCGCCGACGTCCCCGCAGCCTGATAGTCGGCCAGGATGTCGTTGATGTCGGGCACCAGCTCTTGCGCACGTTCGGCCAGGAAGTTGTTCAGCTTGTTCTGGATGTGGTCGATCAGGTACGAGCCAGCGAGCTGCTGGGCGTCCTTCTTGTCCTCGTAACGCTCACGGATGCGCTTCTCGACGTAGTCGGGCGCGATCAGCTTGCTCAGGTCGGCCTTGATGTGATCGGTGGACGCCGATTTGTTCGCAGCGATGGTGCTCAGGATGCGTTCGGTCTTGCTGCCGACCCTGCGCTGACGCAGCGGTTCAGCACGCTCCAGCATCTCCAGCGAACCCTGGGCGCGATCCCGGTTGTCCAGGGCTTCGACGAGGCGGGCCGTCCACCCATCGCAGTACCCCTTGGTGGAATTTTTCAACTCGACAACCCAGCCGTCCAGGCGGCCGCGCACCTGGCCCGGGCAGACCTTGCTCAGCAGATCGGCGAGGTCCTCTTCGAACGCCTTCCGACGGCTCGGTTCGTCAACAAGGTAGGTGAAGAACCGGGCGCGGAAATCGGTCAGGGTAATCGGCCGACCGATCAGCTCGCCGCGGGCCTGGAGACCTTCGAGCAAGTGCGTGTAAGCACGGGAAGACGCCTTGGTGATGATGTCTTTGAGGTCACTTAGATCCTGGCGGGCCATGGTCGCCACAAAGAAGACGTTCCGCAAAACCGGAAGGGCGTCGTCCTTGGCCTCGAGGGTCGGCAGCTGTTTTAGCAGAGCGTTGGCGAACTGCAGATCCTGCTGGTCCATGAAACCCTGAGCCGCCGAAGCGTAAATCAGGATGTCGGCCAGGTTGTGCGCCAGCTCCGCTTTGTTGTGGTCGTCTTGGGAGTGACCATAGCCGGGCAGGTCTAGGAGGTCGCAACCGAGCAGGAACGGCGAGTCCACGAACACCAGGGCGGCGAAGCACTGATCGGCGTCGGCGGGCTTATTGTCGTTGTGGGTGCCGTACTTCTTAAGGGTGTCGAACGAGCCCGCCACGATCTTGAAGTCGTTGCAGTGCTCCTCATCGTTGGCTTGGTTCAGGTCGAAGCCCTTGCGCATGATCCAGACGTCTTCCCTGACCCAGGACGGACGCTCGCTGATGTGGCGCACGAGGCTGATGATGGCGGTTTCAGGCTGGTAGCCCGTAGGCAGGGGATCGCTGCCCAGCAGGGTGTTGGCCAAGCGGGACTTGCCCTGGTCGAAGCGTCCGCAGACAGCCACTCGCGGCTTGCGACCGAGGTTGCGGACCTGGCGCACGAAGTTGGCGGCGGTCGGGGCGTCCTTGAACAGCGAGGCATCCAGGGGAGCGGGGGCCGTCTCGGCGTAGTCGCTCATCAGCTTGAGCTTGGTCTCGATGTCCCGGTAGGGAACGCCAAACTCTAGACCCTGCTTTGCGGAAATCTGGCCACAGAGTTGCACCCAGGCCATGACCACACCAAACGGCGCGTTGGTCTGGTCCTGCTCGTAACGGGAAATCTGACTCTGCGAAATCCCAAGGTGCGCAGCCATATCTTCCTGGGAGATCTTGGCGTCAGCACGCATTTTAGCGAGGTCGAAAGATTGAAAGGCAGTCATGACGGTCACTCCTATCGGTCGCGTTGCTTAGGAGGCCGACTGTTTATTATCAGACTGATAGGTTCTCTCGTACCATTCCTTGATGCCGAATAGCGCAAAGCCCCACACGACGGCGCATCCGATGATTTTATACATTTTATGCCCCCATATCCACTGCGCGAGGACTTCTCTATCTCCTTCACGCTCCTTGGAGAACACCTTAGGGAAATGTGCCGGCGGCGTCAACGGAATATTTTAGTAAGAATATGCTATATACGGGTAATTATACTAAATTAATTCCTGCAGGCATATCATGTGGCATATTACCCGCGCTCTCAGCGGCCAGATAGGCTATCTCGGCCAGCCGGTTCAGGATGGCGAGGTTGCGCTGGTCGCCGTCCTCCCTGGCGTCGATGAGCCGCTTGGCCACGTCGACGGAGCGGATCGGCAAATGGTCGAACATCTGACTGCCTATGCGCCCCACGGTGATTTTGTCCTGGTGGTCGCCGATCACGTAGCGCGGCAATCGTCATATCGGGTGGTATCAGTCAAGCTCATCCACCCACCGCGATCACAGCGTGCTTTTTGGGGTCGAGGTCTGGCAATATTTTGGCCAATTCTCCAAAACTCCAAACCCAAGCTTGAAGTTCCTTTTCGCTGGTAGTTGTAACGGTCAAAAGGATGGAGCCATCTTCCTGCTCTTCGACAACCTGATCGTTGCTCCATACGCGATCCCGCACATAGTCGGCCGCCTCCGGCGCCACGCGGACCCGAACTTTCTTTGGTTCATGCCAATTCAGTCCAAACGCCCTGGCATCTGCATCGGCCGCATCGAACCTAAAATACTCGCCAGTCAGCGAGACCTTCTCTATCCGGTGCAACGAGAAGGTGGTCGGCCGCTCTTGCAGCAAGGATCGCTCGGCCAAGCGATAGCCTTGGACGTAAAGTGTGCCGTTCATCGCAAGGATGCGACCTGGAGCGTAGCGAAAATTCGCTGCGGCCTTTTTGCCGCTCGCTTTGTAAAGCACATCGCAGACCTCTTTCTTGTCGATCGCCTTATTCAAGGCGGCGATCGTGCCGAGATGAGGAGTGAAATCGATAAACCCTTTGCTGCGGAACCCAATCGGAATCCCAGCAACAGAATGAGCGGCGTTTTCCCCCAACTGCAAGGCCAGCGTCGTCAGGCTCCGATTGATGCGCTCGGCCACACATTCAGGCAAGAACGGGGCCGCGAGGTCCCTGCAGGTCGCCAAATAGCGCAGTTCCTCGAAGGTAAACCCCAGGGCTTTCTCCTCCGTCTTGGAGCGCAGTCGGTAATAACGCCGACGATCTTCCAGGCCGCTTTCAATTTCAACATCCTTGCCCAGGTGCTTTTCGATGACACCGATCAAGCGCGTGACCGTCTGCGGCGAGCATCCGAGATCGCGGGCGATATCGGCCTGAAAATGCCTTTTTCCGCCAAGAAGCGTCAATCGCTGGTAGAGCACAAGCAGCTTATCGCGTGCCGACACATGGTCATTCAACTTCCGGGGCATGGCGTTCTCGCACTTGGACAACTCTCGATGATTGAGTCCTGGTCACGGCTGGACACCCAGTCTTGATATCCCATGGCGCAGAAGTGTTCAATCTGGAGCACCACTATTGAGCCAGGCACTGGTCCACCAAGAGCTTGAATCCGCAAGACTTCCGGAGGTCACGCTTCTTCTTTTGGCTTTTCGGTAACCACGTGTTTATCGACGAATTGCGCCAGGCCGTAGAGCGCGAAGCTTGTGACCACCAGCCAGCCGACGAATTTGAACATGATGGATCTCCTATTTTGGGAACAATCGACGCTCTCGATGACCAAAAGAATAAGCCCCGATCCCCCCAGATTTTGACCGCCGCACCGTTTTTTTCGCTCTCAGTTGCCGGTGGGCACTGTTGCAGCAGCGAGGTTCACGGCATCCAATTCAACTGTTCCAACGGCAAAACCGTTGCGCCCCCCTCTCTTCACCCGATACATGGCCATATCGGCCGAGCGAAGCAGTTGCTCGGCGAGATCGCCGTGATCGGGATAATGGGCGATACCGATGCTGAGGGTGATCGGGTAGAAAAAGCCCTTGATGTTGACCGGCTCCCGGAAGGCAGCGTGCAGACGGTGGACGAGCTTTTCGACACTGTCGCCGTTGTCAGGTTCGACGACGACGGCGAATTCGTCGCCGCCGAGCCTGGCTGCGACATCAGCACTGCGCAAGAGGCCACGCAGCCGGGTTGCCACCGCCTGCAGCACCGCGTCCCCGAAGGCATGGCCGAACATGTCATTTGCCGCCTTAAAATTGTCCAGGTCGATGAACGCGACGCCGAGACGCCCCCCCGATCGTCGCGCCCGTTCGACCGCCGCTTCGAGATGGCTTTCAAAGGCTCGGCGATTCAGCAAGCCGGTCAGCGAATCACGGATCGCCGAATCCTTCAACCTTGCTTCAGCCTTGGCACGCCGCCACTCCTCGGCCGATAGTTCCAACTTGATGGCCAGAGCTGCGGCAGAGGCAAAGAACCAGCCTTTGAACAAACTGATTGTGGGGAACGCCTCCGGGAACAGAGCCGCGCAAAGCGGATCGGTCATCCCGATCCAGGCAAGCGACACAAGCAGGAAGGTTACAGATATCTTTGTGGAATGGTTCACCTTTGCTCCCCGGCTCATCGGTATCCGCCGATCCGCATGCCATGACCCGCCGGCCGGTTGTAGGCCAGCCGATAGGCGGCTGGCGGCCTGAACACACCTGGGCCCGAGTGGTTAATGGGCGAGGATGCGTGAGCCATCTGCGAAAACCGCTGCTGCTGCAATACCTGTCGGCGCCAAATTTCCTGCCGATAATCTTGGGCCGAAGGGCGAGCCGCCGTCCGGATATCGGACACGCCGCCGGTGGCTTGTGGTGTGGCTGTCGGCATGGCCGGGGCGACCATTCCGCCATATTGCCCAACTGCCTGGGGTGGCGGGCCGTAGACCACTATCGGCGGCGCTGAGTATTGCGGTGACGGGTAAGGAAGCGGCTGAACGATGATGATTTGTGCCGGATAGGATGGCGCCGCGGGGACGTATTGCGGCGACGGAATGGGAACGACAGGTGGTGGTACGGCAGCGGCTCGCTCCGAAGGCGGCGCCGTTGGCGCGATTGGCGGTGGCGCGCTGGCCACAGGTTGATCCTCTCCGTTTGTCTCGGCCGCGCCCCCTGGTTCTGGTCAGGGCGCTCAGCAACGACCCGATGTCGGTTGGGATCGGCGTGTAGGTCTTAACTGCCTCCGGTGGAACTGCATTGGCACGCGTCATTTCAGAAAGAGCAGGATGATCCGCTGGCTCATCCGTTTCTTTCTGCTGGCGCGGTGCTACGTGTAGTCCAGCGTTCGCCGCATCTTCGTCATGCTGCTTCGCGGCCTTTGCCGCCACATCGCCCTCTTCTGGCTGGGCAGCGCCATCGGCTGGCGTAGCGGGAGAGGTGGCCGGTTTGGCAGACAACGGTGCCAGGTTAACCGAATCTCGCGGAGCTGCAGGTAATGATGAGGCTGGTGAAATGGTGAAGGTAAATGGCCCTGTCGATGCCACCCTCAGTTGGTCCAACACGTCGGCGTGGGCCAAAACAGTCATCGAAGACAAAAAGCAAACGCCGATCGATACCGCCCCAAAGGACACCATGGCCAGGCCCTCCCATTTCAGGATTCACAGGCGAAACCTGTACTGCCCTTCACGGTAGCCCTCCATCCCCCCAGAATTTGACAGACGTTCTTACATTTTTCCTCGACGGCACCCGCCAACACAAAAAACGGCTAGCCAAGAGATCGCTCCCTTGACCGGTCGCGTCTTCGACTGGGGTGGCATAGACTATATTTTCGAATCAACTGCCCGCCGGTTCCACACCAACTGCGCCTCATTACCCTCCTCCGTTGGGAATAGCGCCACGCTGAGCGGTTCGGGCAAGCTGGGATCATCCAATTTGATCCGCAGATAGTCCTTGGGCTGATCGCCGCCGGAACGGGCCTCCCAGGCATCCCCGATGCGGGAGGTCCCGATAAACACCCGGAAGGCCGGGGCATTTTCATGGTCGCGGTTGTCGTTGGGGACCAGCCGCAGCTTGGCGTCGATGGTCAGGGTGCGGATGGCGCCAGTCCAGCCGCCATCCTTGGCGAGGGTGAAATGACCGATGGTGCTCATGATGTTGGCTCCTCATTGTTGGAGGCTGGTGACGGGGGAGTGACGGTCTCGGCCTGTCGGCGCGGTTGGCGTCGGGCTGGTTTTTCCTCGTTCGATACCGGTGCCGGTTGGCCTTCCTTGACCGCTTTGGCAAAACCTCGGTCGCTTTCCAGAAAGGCCGCCAGCATGAACGGAATGAGGTCGGCGATGGCTTCCGCCTCGCCGTAGGTGGCACGGTAGAGCGCGGCGTAGTCACGAAGCCCCTGACTGAGTTCCGGGCTTGCTGTGATGGTAATCCTGACCGGCGTGCGGTCGGGCAGTTTGCCAAGCTTCAGCATGGTGTCTCCTTTCAGCCGCGATAGGGCCGCAGCACCAAATCATATGCCGAGTATGAAACTATGCTGAGTTCTGCATGCATATTGGCTTCTCCTGTGCTAGAATTGCGGAAAGCAGTCGGCATAGTTTTGTCCAATCGAAACCCGCCGACGCGGTTTTGTTCTATGAGCAGAGCAGGTCGAAAGAGGCGCTCTCGGCTCCGGGTCGAGGGTCCGCTGGCTCCTTACTTCGAGCCATATGCTGAATACCTCGCTGATCGCGGATATTCGCAGGTCGCCTATTGGCATAAGACTTTCTTCATCAGCGAGTTCAGCCGGTGGCTGGGCGAGGAAGGGATTGCCGCGGGCGAGATCACGGCCGAGCATGAGGAAACTTTCCTGCGCTACAGCGCCGGGCACCGCTGTCCCAAGCGCGGCGACCCTGCCTCTCTGAGCGGCATCACGAGCTGGCTTCGAGACGAGGGTGTCATTGAAAGCGGCGACAACGCTTCGATCGGACTGTCCGGGATCGAGCCTGTATTGCAGGAATATGGGGGCTGGCTGCGGGAGCAACGTGGCCTGGCGCCGTCCACGATAGAGAATTACGCCGGCTACATAAGGCGTTTTCTGACGAGCATCTGCGGTGCCGAAGAGCCGCGTCTTGCCGGTATCAGCGCCAGCCAGATCACCGACTATATCCGGCGCAACGCGCCGCGCGACCGCACTTTCTCGCAAGCCAAGAACATCGTCACGTCGCTGCGTTCGTTCTTCCGCTTCGCGCGCTATCGCGACTACATCCAGACGGATCTTGCAGCGGTCGTTCCCAGCGTCGCGGGATGGTCGATGGCGTCGATCCCCCGAGCGATGCCGGCCGATGGCGTTCGCCGGCTTCTGGCCGAGAGCAAAACATGGCGTACCCCGGCGGGCCTGCGCAACCGCGCCATCCTGCTGCTGCTGGCACGGCTGGGGTTGCGCGCGCGGGAGATCGTCCTTCTCGAGCTGGACGACATCGACTGGTCGCAGGGCTGGCTGAGGGTGCATGGCAAAGGACGTCAGGAACGGCCGCTGCCCCTGCCGCACGACGTTGGAGAGGCGATTGTCGCCTATCTGAAGAACGGGCGGCCGCAATCGACATGTCGCAGGCTGTTCCTGCGCTCGCGGGCGCCATTCGACGGGCTGAGGTCGTCCGGTGACATCTGCCAGATCGTGCATCGCGCGATCGACCGCGCTGGGATCGAGGTGAAGGTCACGGGCTCGCATCAGCTTCGTCATGCTCTTGCCGTCGATATGTTGCGGCAGGGGCTGTCGCTGACGGAAATCGGCCAGATGCTGCGGCATCGCAGCCCCGAAGCCACGCGGCGATACGCGAAGATCGATCTGGACGGCTTGCGTGCCGTCGCCCTGCCGTGGCCGGGAGAGCTGCCATGACCAGCCTGCGCGAAGGAATAGCAGAATATCTGGAGCTTCGCCGTTCCCTCGGCTTCCGGCTGAAGAAGGACGAGCTTTACCTTGGGGACTTCGCCGACTTCATGGAGCGGCGTCATGCCACGCACGTCACGGCGAAGCTGGCGGTGCAATGGGCGCGGCAGCCTGCCTCGACCGACATGAACTATCATGCCGGACGGCTGCGCGCGGTGCGCAGCTTCGCGCGCTACCGCATGCTGAGCGATCCCCAGACCGAGATCCCCGCCACGGACCTGCTGCCACGGCGAAGGATCACCTTCCAACCCCATATCTTCAGCCAGGAAGATATAGAGCGCATTCTGGCGGCAAGCTGGCGACAGCGACGAGGAGCCCAGCGGATCACGCACCTGGGGCGCTATACGATCTATGGCCTCATCGGCGTCACCGGGATGCGCGTTGGTGAAGTCCTCAAGCTCGATCTCGATGATGTCGATCTCGACCAGGGCGTCATCACCATCCGCAACTCCAAATTCGGCAAGTCCCGGCTGGTGCCGGTCCATGAGACGACCCGCACCGCCCTCAGCTATTACCGGGAACAGCGCGATGCCTTCCTGGCCGGCAGAGTGGCAAGACCCTTCTTCATATCGCAGATCGATGGTCGAATTACCCACTCTGCGTTGGATCGGTCGTTCCGGAGACTGACCCGGAAGCTTGGACTGCGCGGCGTCTCGGACTCCACCGGGCCGCGGCTGCACGATCTGCGGCATACGATGGCGGTCGAGGTCTTGCGGCGATGCTACACCACAGGCGCGGACCCGGAGCGCCGGTTGCCCGCCCTGTCCACATATCTTGGGCACACCCAGCTTGCCTACACCTACTGGTATCTGCACCAGAATCCGGGGCTGATGACGGAGGCGGTGGCGCGGCTTCAGCATCGTTGGGAGGCTCCAGCATGACGGCCTCGATCCCAACCTTCCCGACGCTCCTTCAGTGGTTCTTCACCCAGCGCCTGATGCAGGAGAAGCGGGTCAGCGCGAACACGATTAGCTCCTATCGCGACACGTTCAGGCTGCTGCTGCGCTTCGCGCAGAAGCGCCTTCGCACCGCCCCTGACAAGCTGGCCTTCGAGAAGCTCGACGCGCCGTTCATCGCCGCCTTCCTGAACGAACTGGAGAAAGAGCGCGGTGTGACCGTCCCCACCCGCAACCTGCGTCTCACCGCGATCCGGTCGTTCTTCCGCTTCGCCGCCTATGAGATGCCGACGCATAGCGGGCAGATACAGCGCGTCCTCGCGATGCCGACCAAGCGGTTCGACCGTAAGCTGATCGACTTCCTGACGCGCCCCGAGGTCGATGCGCTTCTGGCGGCGACCGACAACGCCACCTGGATCGGCCGCCGGGATCACGCGCTGCTGCTGACGACCTTGCAAACGGGTCTGCGTCTGTCCGAGGCGACGGGCCTTCGGCGCCGGGACGTGATGTTCGGCACGGGCGCTCATGTCGAAATCCTCGGCAAGGGCCGCAAGCAGCGCACCGTCCCGCTTTGCAAGCCGGTCGCCGATGTTCTCGAAGCCTGGCTCGACGAACTGAGCCCCGCCACGGACGATGTGATCTTCCCGAGCGCGCGGGGCGGCCGCTTGAGCGCGGACGCCGTGGCGAGCCTCCTGAAAAAGCACGTCACGGTGGCCTGCGATGCCTGCCCCTCGCTGAAGCAGAAGAACGTCACCTTCCACTGCCTGCGCCATACGACGGCGATGGACCTCCTCCATGCCGGCGTGGAGCAGACTGTCATCGCGCTGTGGCTGGGGCACGAGTCCATCGAAACCACCCAGATCTATCTCGACGCCGATCTGGCGCTGAAAGAAAAAATCCTCGCCCGCACGGTCCCGTTCGACAGCAAGCCGGGCAAGTTCAAGCCAGACGATAAGCTACTGGCCTTCCTCAACCGACTATAGGAGCGAAAACTATGCCGATACTGGCTCATTATAGAAGCAATAATCTTCATAGCGTTATGGTCCTTCGATCTTCCTCATTCGGAATAGTTCCTGGAGCGGCATATGATTTGGTATTCCGTTAACGGAATACCAAATCTTTGTGGACAATGACGCGCAGCGGCCAGCCGGGGCGGATGGTGATGGTCGGCTGGATGTTGAGATTCTTCTCGACAACGCGCTGGCCGGCCTGATTGACATTCTGCTGGGTCGACTCGCGGATCGCCTGGACGAGATTGCTTTGCTTGCTGCCGAAGGTAACCTCGGTGCCGACGCCCAGCAGAGTGGACAGCGCCACGCCCTTCAGCAGCGCCCAGGTGTGATAATCGACCCCGTCCGCCAGCCCGGCATAGCCGGCGGCATCGGTGGCGGGCAAATTGTCGATCTCGATGGAGGAACCATCGGGCAGGATGATGCGTTGCCACACCAGCAAGGCACGGGATTGGCCAAAGGCGACGACGCTGTCATAGGTACCGATCAGGCGCGAGCCTTGCGGGATCAATAAAATCTGCCCGGTGACACTGTCATAGACGTTCTCGGTCACCTGAGCCGTCACCTCTCCCGGCAGATCGGAATTGACGCCGGTGATCAGGCTGGCGGCGATGACGCTGCCCGCCATCACCTGATAGGGCGAAATCGGCGTCTGCAGGGTATGGCGGCTATAAATGCCGCCGGCATCGCGCTGATTTAGGAAATCGATCTTGCGCTGCTGGTTGTTCTGGTCCTTGTCCGGATCAAGGGCGAGACGCGACGTGTCGGCTGCCGACGCCGTTTGCACCGATTGCCCGGTTGCCCCCTGCCCCGTCGCGGCTGCGTTGACCGGAGCCGTGCGGTTACTGATCTGGAAGAACACGCCGGCCTCGCGAGCCTTCTGCGATTGCTGGGCCAGACGCTGGCGTTCGGCCTCCGCCGCCTGATCCACCGATCCCGGCGCGACACCAAGCTGGCGTTGATGGTCCAGGATTGAGCGGCCAAGATCGCCGGGCAGCGGCGGTCCCAATGGCGGCGTGTCGGGTTTCATCTGGGCATAAGAGCCGGGCAAAGCCGCCAACCCGTCGGGTGTGGCCTTGCGCTCGGTATTAAAAAGCTCTTCCGCCTGCTGCCCCGTCCGCGAACCCGGACCCTTCAGCGCCAGCCCGACTACCGTGAACAGCGCAACCAAACTGATGGCGACGATGCCGACCAGCAGACCGCGCTTGAACCGGATCGGACGCCGTGGAACCGCTTTCAATACCAGGGCTTCCGGAGCCGATTTATCCGGCGCGCTCATGGCTGGCCCCCGGCTTTCGGGGCGGCATCGGTCCGGGCGATGCGCACGACCTGTTGCGGGTCTACGCCAAGCCGCAGCTCTGCGGCGGCGAACAACCGATCAACAATGTAGTAGTTGCCACGAACCCGGTAATTGACCAACTGGCTGTCGCCGTCCGGACCGAGCACGAACAGCGGCGGCGCCTCGCCCTGGTCGATGCGGGCGGGGAACTCGATATAGACCTTGGCACCATCGTCGAAGGCGCGCATCGGCCGCCAGGGCGGCGTGTCGCCGGAAATGCCGTAGCGGAAGCGGAGATTTTCCAGCGCCACCCCGACAGCGATCGGCGTGACCGCCTCGGCCTGCTCGTTCTGGCGTTTCAGGACCAGCAATTGATCCTGCGGATAGGTCCAGGACAGCGCCGCCATCGAGGTTTTCTCGGTGCTTTCCAGTTGCAGGTGATAGCTGCGCCGGTCGGTGGTGATGACCAGATTGGTCTTGAGGCCGGGGGCGTAAGGCTTGACCAGCACATGCACACGCTTGCTGTCGCCCGAGCCGCTGGTGGTGTCGCCGATCACCCAGCGCACCGTGTCGCCGGCGGAAACGGCGATCAACGTCTCGCCCACTTGCAAGGTGATGTCGCTGACCTGTTCCGGGGCGGCATAGAGGTGATAGAGCGCTCCCTCCATGAAGGGATAGACCTGCACGGCATTGACATAGCCATAAGCGGTCGGCTCCTGCAGAGCTGCCCGGTTGGCGGCAGCAACCCGAGCGGTAGGCGGCCGCGTGTCCGGCTTCGGCTGGGAAGGCGGTGGCTGGAGCTGACCCGGCGTTGGCACCGGCACCGGGATCTCCACCACCTCCACCGGCTTGGGCGGTTCGACGGCGACGACAGTCGGTTTGAAATCGGCGCCGTCATATTGAATGGCCGGCGGCGGAGACTTGTCGGCGCAGCCGGCCAGCAGGAGCGCTGCGGCCGGGACGATGATAGCCACGCGAGGGAAAGTCAGCGTTTTCATGGCGATGTCCTTTGCTGGGAGGAAACGGCGGGGGCGCTGTCCAGTTCGCGCGACCAGGCGATTCCGTTGACGTAGAGGCCAAGAGGGTTTTTCCGCAGAACCTCGGCGTTGCGCGGCGTCTGGATGACGGTGGAGAGGATGGCGGTCCAGCGTTCGGTGCGGACGAGGCTGCCGTGGTCGAACAGTTGCTCGCCCCACTTCACCTGGAACGAGGTCTCGGAGGCCCGCACCACACTGGTCACCTGGACCGAGACGCCACGGCTGCCGATGGCGCTGAACGGATCGTTGATGCGGGCATAATCGTTGAGAAAAATCGCTGCCTTGTCAGTGGCGAAATCGTAGGCTTCCAGCCAGTTCTGCCGGACCAGCACCGGATCGATGGAGAGCGAGCGAACATCGGTGATGAAGCGGGCCAGATACCAGGCAATCTGGGCGTCGCCCGGCTGGTAATTCTGGATGGCGGGCGCGACGGCGCGTACCTCGCCGAATTTGTCCACCTCGACCACATAGGGGGTGACGTGGCTCTGGCTGGTCTGCCAGATCACCCCGCCCGCCAGGGTGGCTGCCAGGGTCAGGCAGCCAAAGGACATCAGCCGCCAGTTTTGGGCCTGGACCCGGGCTGAACCGATACGGTCATCCCAAAGCTGGCCGGCTTGCCGGTAGGGCGTCTCCGGCTCGGGCGTCTGCCCGTAACGTTGAAGGGGGCGTTTGAACATCATCGCTTATTCATCCTTGCTAGAGAGATCGGGATTGGCCGATGCGCCGGGCCGGTCGCCGTCCTTGATGGACTGAGCGGTGGCATGGGCCTGGGCGCGTCGGGCCTGATCGGCGCGGAGACTCTTGGCCCAATCAGGCGCGGATGCGGTGCCGGTGGACGACGAGGACGGCGTTCCGCTGGCCATCGGCTTGCCGCCGGTGGCGGCCCAGGCGGCTGATCGTCCGGCATCGGCGCTATCCTTCAGCGAAGAAGCGGCCCGGCCCGCGATCGAGCGGACACCCTGAGCAACGGTGCCGCCAGCCGCACGGGCGACACCACCCACACCGGCAGCAACGCCAGCCATACCGGGTGCACCGGATGTCGCCTGTCCAAGCTGGAAGGAGGTCGAAGCGGCCGATCCCATGGCGGTGCCGGCGCGGATCGCCGCCATGCCGCCGGCGCCGGCCATGCGTGCCCCGGCCAGGGCCGCGCCGCCGGCAAGCATGCCGGCACCCACCGCCGCACCCACCGTGCCGATAGCGGCGCCGGCTCCAAGCTGGGGCGCGCCGGACACCAAGCCGGAGGCGATGCCGGGACCGAAAATGCCGAGTCCGAGCAGGGCGAGCGAGGCCAGCACCAGCGACATGGCCTGGGCGATTGTCGGCTGCTGGCCTTGCAGGGCGGCGGTGAACTGGCCGAAAAAGCCCGAACCGATGCCGACGATCACCGCCAGCACCATCACCTTGATGCCGGACGCAATGACGTTGCCCAGCACCCGCTCGGCGAGAAACGCCGTCTTGTTCCACAGCGCGAAGGGCACCAGGACAAAGCCGGCCAGGGTGGTGAGCTTGAATTCCAGGATGGTGATGAACAACTGCACCGCCAGAATGAAGAAGGCGATGATGACGATGAACCAGGCAATCAGCAGAACCGTGATGGTCAAGAAATTGGCGAAGAAGCTGGTGAAGCCCATCAGGGTGCCGACCTGCTGGACCAGCGGCCACGCCGCCTGGAACCCGACTCCGGCCAGTTTGCCCGGCTTCAGCAGATCATCGGCGGTCAGGCTGCTGGCGGAAGCCTGCAAGCCCAACTGGGCGAAGGAGCGGTAGACGATGCCGGCGAGACTGCTGAAATTGTTGAGGATGAAGGCGAAGACGCCGACGTAAAGCACCTTCCTGATCAGCCGGGCAATGATGTCGGAGCCCTCGTCCAGAGCCCAGAACAGACCGGCCAGGGTCATGTCGATCCCGATCAGGACGGTGGAAAGATACGCGACCTCGCCCGACAGCAGCCCGAAGCCGCTATCGATGTACTGGCTGAAGGCCGACATGAAGCTATCGATGACATTGAGGTCGTTCATGTGGCTTCTCCCGCCATCATTGCGGTGTATAGGCCGTGCCCGATCCGAGGAACTGGGTGGTCATCGCCTGGCCCGCCGCCTCGGATTGAGCCTTCCTCGCCTGATCGAGCGCCTCGGCGCGATATTGCGCCGCCATCAGAGTCTGGATTTGCAGCTGCTGTTTGGCCGACAACGCGATCAGCTGGTTGGCCGCCTGTTGCGCCTGCAAACTGCCGACCGCCCCCTGACTCGCCGTCACCAGGGTGGCGAGCGTGGTGGCGTCGGCCTGGACGTTCTGATCGATTTGGGCCTGGACCAGCATGGTCTGCTGATAGGCGCTCATCGCGCTCTGCCAGCGGGTTTGCGCATCAGTGACCAACTGATTGGTGGTCACCGTTCCGCCATATTGCGACGGGAATTGCTGCTGGTACGCCGCGTTGGTGGCATTGACGTTGAAGGAAATGCCGCCGGCCTGGTTCATCAGGCCGTTGATCTGCGACAAAGCCGTCGTCATCTGCCCCAAGGACGAGACGTTCAGCGACTGGAGATTGCGCCCCATGTTCTCCAGCATTACCGCCTCGTTCTGCAACGACTGGATCTGGTTGTTGATCTGCTGCAGGGTGCGGGCCGCCGTCAGCATGTTCTGGGTCAGGTTCGAGACGTCGATCACCGCCCACTGGGCATGGGCGGGGGAACCGAAAAGGGAGAGAGCCGTCGCCGCGACGAAAAGAAGCTTCGCTGCGGGCTGCCGCCCGCGCCTGCTTGGAAGCGCAGCTTCCAAACCTTCAGTCATTTTAATCATGGCGTGTTCTCCGTCATCAGGTCGACCGCCCAGGACAGTCCCTTGGCGGTGAGCCACGCATCGAGAAAAGGAGTCGGCTCGGCCGCCAGCCGGTCAATCAGCGTTTGGTCATCGGACGAGGACGCGCCGCACAGGGCCAGCGCGACCGGACCGAGGCCGAGTTCGAACAGACGGTTGCCGCGGCGGGATTGCAGGTAGTAGTGACGCTTGGGGGTGGCGCGGGCGATCAGCTCAATCTGCCGCTCGTTGAGGCCGAACCGCTCATAGGCGGCGCGCCCCTGCGGCTCGACAGCACGGTCGTTGGGCAGGAACAGGCGCTGCGGGCAAGATTCGATGATGGCCGGGGCGATGGAACTGTTGGCGATGTCGGCAAGGGATTGAGTGGCGAAGATCACCGAGACGTTCTTCTTGCGCAGCACCTTCAGCCATTCGCGAATGCGGGCGGCGAACAGCGGGTTGTCGAGGAACACCCACGCCTCGTCGAGAATCAGCAGGGTCGGCCGCCCGTCGAAGCGCTCCTCCAGGCGATGGAACAGATAGGTCAGCACCGGGGCGACCACCCCGGCTTCGTGCATCAGGTCTTCGGTCTCGAAGCACTGCACGTCGGAGAGGGCGAGCCGATCCTCGGCGGCATCGAGCAGGCTGCCGAACGGGCCATCCAGGGTGTAGGGCATCAGCGCCGCCTTCAGCGCGTTGGATTGCAACAGGACCGACAGGCCGGTCAGCGTGCGTTCGTCCACTGGCGCGGAGGCCAGACTGGCCAGCGCCGACCACACCGCTTCTTTGATTTCCGGGGTGACGGCGACCTTCTCATGGGCCAGCAGCGCCCCCACCCATTCGGAGGCCCAACTGCGGATGGCCGGATCATCGATGCGGCGCAAAGGCTGGAAAGCCAGCGATCCCCCCACGCCCAGCGCGTGATGATCGCCGCCCATGGCGAGAATGGCGGCACGGGCGGAATTGCCTTTGTCGAAGAGAGTGACCTGGGAATGGGCATAACGGCGAAACTGCAGGGCCAGCAGCGCCAGCAACACCGACTTGCCGGCCCCGGTCGGGCCGACGATCAGCAGATGCCCGACATCGCCGACATGGGTGGACAGGCGGAACGGTGTCGAACCGCTGGTCTTGGCGTACAGCAGCGGCGGCCCGTCGAGATGGTCATTGCGCTCGGGTCCCGCCCATACCGACGACAGCGGCATCAGATGGGCCAGATTGAGCGTATGCACCAGGGGTTGGCGGACATTGGCATAGACATGGCCGGGCAATGAACCGAGCCAGGCTTCCACCGCATTGGCGCTTTCGCGGATGCAGGTGAAACCGAGGCCGTTGACGATGCGCTCGACCGCTCGCACCTTATCGTCGGCCGCGTGCCGGTTCTCATCCATCACCGTGATGGTGGCGGTAAGATGGCCGAAGCCGACATGGTCACCGCCCAACGCCTGCAACGCCAGATCGGCGTCAAGCACCTTGTTGTCGGCGTCGGAATCGAGCAGTTGGGTCGGTTCGTTGGTGAGCACTTCCCGCAACAGCGCGGTGATCGACTTGCGCTTGGCGAACCATTGCCGCCTGAGTTTGGTGAGCGTCTTGGTCGCCAGAGTCTTGTCCAGGGCGATGAAGCGGGTCACCCAGCGATAGGCAAAATCCTGGTGATTGAGCGCATCGAGAATGCCGGGCCGGGTCTGACCAGGAAAACCGAGGATAGTCAGGGTGCGCAGATGCGCTTCGCCCAATATCGGTTCCAGCCCGCCGGTCAGCGGCATGTCGACCAGCAAGCCATCCAGATACATCGGCGTTTCGGGCACCGCGACCGGATGGCGTTTCGTCGAGATGGTGCCGTGCAGATAGGTCAGCGTCCCGGCATCGTCGAGCGCGCGAACCTCCGGCATGAAGCCGGACAGCAGGTCCAGCACCCTGTCCGTCTCGTCCCCGAACCCGGTCAGCTCCTGCCGCCAGTTCCGCCCTTCCCCTTTCCGGCCGGTATCCAACAGGGCGCTTTCCGCCTGGGCCTGACCATCGGGCAGCGGCATATAGAGGAGTGTGAGGTGGTAATGGCTCTCGAAGTGACGGCCCTGGCGACCATCTTCAAAGGCGGCGCGGCGTTCTTCGTCGATCAACCAAGACGCCGGATCGGGAAAGGTCGAGTGCGGGTAATGCAGCGCCTCGCGGCGTTCGGCCTCGAAGAACAGCGCCCAGCCGGAGCCGAGACGACGCAACGCGTTGTTGGCCCGGGAGCAGATACCGACCAGTTCGGCTTCGGTGGCGCTGTCGAGATCGGGACCCCGAAACCGCAGTGTGCGCTGAAAGCTGCCATCCTTATTGAGCACCACGCCGGGGGCGACCAGGGCCGCCCACGGCAGATGGTCGGCCAGCCGGTCGGCCGGCTGACGGTATTCACCGAGATTCAGCATGACATTTGCCCTTTCTGCCGCAGATGGCGGACCAGTACGGCGAGGAAATCGGGATCGCGTTTGGCGGCGAAGACGGCGAGGCTATGGCCGAACAGTCCCAGCGCCACCCCGGCGATCCATTGCTGAAGACCGAGCCCGACGGCGGCGGCCAACGTGCCGTTGACGATGGCGACCGACCGCGGCGCGCCGGCCATCAGGATCGGTTCGGTCAGTGCCCGATGCAGCGGCACCTCGAACCCCTCGATGTGATTGGAGGCCGCCATCACACCAGCGCTCCACCGCCAAAGGAGAAGAACGACAGGAAGAAGCTCGACGCGGCGAAGGCGATCGACAGGCCGAAAACGATCTGGATCAGACGACGAAATCCGCCCGAGGTCTCGCCGAAGGCCAAGGTCAGGCCGGTGGTGATGATGATGATCACGGCGATGATCTTGGCGACCGGGCCTTGCACCGAATCGAGGATCTGTTGCAGCGGTTGTTCCCACGGCATGCCGGTGCCGGAAGCATGGGCCGGTGCCGCCAGCAACAAGGCGAGCGCCGTGACGGAGAAAAGGCGGAGGGCGTGACGGAGTGCGATCGGATAACGCATGATGATTCCTTGCCTATCCGCCTTTTACCCACACCTACCACCTATAGTGTGTTGCCATTCCCCGGAATAGAGCTCGCCGAAGGTAGGGGCGACCGCATCGCCAGCGAGTCCGAGGAGACTCCGGAAGGCGTTGAATGGGTAAAAG
>CAIOJO010000424.1 GCA_903858635.1 uncultured Telmatospirillum sp.
CCCATCAGGCCAAGCATTCCATCAACCCCGATCTTGAACAGCACGCCAAGGCCGCGTAGCCTGTTCAGACCGTGACGCCTGCCGAGCGAATTTCAACACGGCTCGGGACAATCCCGGCGGCCAGCCCCTGGAAGGTTACCGGGTCCATGCCGTGCTGCAGGGCCTGCGGCATCAGCCCGGCCAGGATCGACTGGCCGGAAATGCGCATATGCAGCCCCACCAGATTGCCCGCCGCATCCAATCCGCCGGTCATCTTGCATTGGGTGATCGGATGGAACGAGCAGTGAGTCATGTCCTCCTCGCGGGTCCAGATCAGCTTGACCGGCGTTCCCGGCATCTGCTTGGCGATGAGGACGGCCTGGCGGACATAATCGGTGCGTCCGCGCCGTCCGAAGCCGCCGCCCAGGATCACCTTATGGACATCGCAATGCGCCACCCGCAGTTCGGCCGCCTCGGCCGCGGCGGCCAGCGCCGCCTCGCCGTTCTGGGTGGGGGCCCACACCTCGCATTTGTCGGGGGTATAGAGCGCCGTGGCGTTCATCGGCTCCATGGCGGCGTGATTGAGGAAGGGATAGCTGTAGACCGCCTCGATGCTCTTGGCGCTGCCGGCAATGGCCGCCTTGGCGTCGCCGGCCTGGTTGCCGATATAGGCCTGCTCGGCGTCGAGCCCCTCCTTCAGCATGGCGGCGATGGTGGCGCTGGAGGCCTTGGCGCCCTCGCCCGGATCCCATTCGATGGGCAGCGCCTCGACGGCGGATTTGGCGTTCCAGAAGCTGTCGGCAATCACCGCCACGCCCGACTGGTCGACCGGCACCACCTTCTTCACGCCGGGCATGCCGGCCACCTTGGCGGCATCGAAGCTCTTCACCTTGCCGCCGTTGACCGGGCAATCGCGGATCGCCGCCACCAGCATCCCCGGCAGCTTGAGATCGATGCCGTAGATTAGCTCGCCGGTCACCTTGGGGGCAGTATCGAGGCGCTTCAGCCCCTTGCCGGCGATGGTCCAGTCCTTCGGATCCTTCAGTGTCACCGTCTCCGGCGGTGACAGCTTGGCCGCCGCGGCGGCCATCTTGCCGTAGCTGGTCTGCCGCCCGGACGGCTGATGGGTGATGATGCTGTTGACGGCGCTGCATTCGGCCGCCGGCACCTTCCAGCTCAGGGCGGCGGCCTGGATCAGCATCTCACGGGCGGCGGCGCCGCCCTCGCGGACATATTGATGGGACTCGCGGATGCCACGGCTGCCGCCGGTGGAAAAATTGCCCCACACCCGATGTCGCGCCAGATTTTCGCCCGGGGTGGGAAATTCGGTGGTCACCTTCGACCAGTCGCATTGGAGTTCTTCGGCCACCAACTGGGCCAGCCCGGTCAGCGAACCTTGCCCCATTTCGGAGCGGGCGATGCGGATCAGCACGGCGTCGTCGGGACGGATCACCACCCAGGCATTGACCTCGCCATCGGCGGCCAGGGCGCTGGCTGCCCCGAAGGGCAGGTGAAAGCCCAGCGACAACCCGCCGACCGCGGCGGCGGACCCGACCAGGAAGCCGCGGCGGCTGAGGACGGACCGCAGGACGGCGCCGGTGTTGCGGGCGTTGGCGGTCATGGCGCGTTTCTCCTTCATGCCTTGGCGGCGGCGTGGATCGCCGTTCGCACCTGCTGGAAGGTCCCGCAGCGGCAGATATTGGTGATGGCCTGGTCGATCTCGGCATCGCTCGGCTGCGGCTTTTCCTTGAGCAGTGCCGCCACCGCCATGATCATGCCGCTCTGGCAATAGCCGCATTGCGGCACGTCGTGGTCGATCCAGGCCTGCTGCACAGGGTGCAGGACGCTGCCCTTGGCCAGGCCCTCGATGGTGGTGATGGGCTGGCCGGCCACCGAACCCAGCTGCACCGAACAGGAACGCACCGGTTGGCCGTCGATATGCACGGTGCAGGCGCCGCACTGGCCGATGCCGCAACCGTATTTGGTGCCGGTCAGCCCGATCGTCTCGCGCAATACCCACAGCAGGGGGGTCTGCGGATCCGTCTCGACCTGATAGGCCTTGCCGTTGACGTGCAGAGACGTCATCTGCTCCTCCTCCCCCCCCGTTATCGGAACCCGATCGGCCTCGGGTTGGTCCTGGCCGAAAACGCTTGTCGCGGCAAATCGTCGCACAAATTCCCCAGGCAAGAACACCATAAGTTGCAATCTATTATCAATATGGAATTCTGCCGCTACCGGTGGTCGAGGCGCCCGGCTTGGTGGCATAAGGTGAGGCAAATGCGGGGCCCAATGGCAAGGCGAACAGGAAGCGCCGATCTGCCGTTGCATGGCGGACGGGTGCCGCCACTGCAACCTCCGCCCCGGCTCGCGCGGTGGCCGAGATCGGCAATGACCGGTCCGGTCGCCTCAGGGCGCCACGTAGACCATCCATGATACCCCGAAGCGATCGGCGGCCATCCCGAACTTCGGCGAAAAGAAAGTCTTGCTCAACGGCATCTGCACTTCTCCGCCGTCGCTCAAGGCGGCGAACAGGCGGTCGGCGGTGGCCTCGTCGGGCACCGTCAGCGACAGCGCGAAGCCCTGGAAGTTCGCCTTGCCCTCGCATCGACCGTCGGAGGCCATCACCGTCGTATCGCCGACGGCGAAGCGTGCATGCATCACCTTGTCGGCGCCGTCGGCGGGGATCATGGCGGGGTCGGGGCTGTCCTTGTAACGCATCAGCATGCTGGTCTCGGCGCCGATGGTCCGGCGGTAGAACGCAAGCGCTTCCTCGCAGTTGCCGTCGAAGAACAGATAGGGTTGGACCTGCATGGCATTCCTCCTTGCTGGGGTTTGGGTTACCGACGCAAAAATTCCGCACTCAGTGACCGAACCGGACCGCCGCGATGGGGGGCAGTCGCGCCTCGGCCATCGTCCACGAATCGCCACCGTTATCCGAGGTCCATAGCCCGCCGCTGGTCGAACCGAGGGCGAGACACTCACCGTTGTCGTCCACGGCCAGCCCATGCCGCCACACCAAGTCGTAGGCATGGCGCTGCGGCAGGCCATCGCACAACACATCGAAACTGCGCCCGCCGTCCTTGGTGCGGGCGACCACCAGCTTGCCGTCGACCGGGATGCGCTGCTCGTCCTTGACCGCCGGAACGAACCACGCGGTGTCGGGGTCACGCGGATGGGCGGCGACGGTGAAGCCGAACTTCGACGGCCGGATGGCCGTCACCTCGCCCCAGGTGGCCCCGGCATCTTCCGAGCGAAAGATGCCGTTGTGGTGCTGGCACCAGATGATTCCGGGATGCCGGGCGCAGCGCGCCAGCCGGTGGATGTCCTGGACGATCGGATCGTCGCGCCGCTCCGGCGGCATGTACTCGGCATACATGCCGCGATTGACCAACGCCCATGAGGCGCCGGTGTCGGTGCTCGCCCAGATCCCGGCGGTGGAGACGCCGATGCGGACATCCGACGGATTGCGCGGATCGACCAGCACCGAGTGGATGCCGGGCTGCTCGCCGCCGGCCACCCCCGCCCATTGCCGACGCTCCGGCATGAACCACAGGGCTTCGTTCAGCGACCAGGATTGCCCCGCGTCGTCGGACCGGAACAGTCCGCCGGGCATGGTGCCCGCCCACAGGCGTCCGGGCACGCCGCCAGGCTCGAGGGCCCAGATCTTGCCGAGCGACCAGGGGTGGGGATCGTCCTCTACCGTGGCCGGCTTCGGCGGGAATGCGGGCACCGCCAATTCCTGCCATCCTTCGGCTTGGTCGCGACGCTACAATTTGGCGCCGAAATGGCCGAGATCGAGCGCCGCATAGAGCGCGCCATCCTCCGCCAGCACGGCGGAGACGGGGTCGCCCAGGAAACGGATGTCGACGATTTCCCACCGGCCATGGCGGCGGGCCAGTTCGAACAGACCTTTGTGGGTTGCGATGTGGATGCGCTCTGCCATCCTTTCCTCCCTCAGCCGCCGGACAGGGCTTGAAAAACATAGACTTCGTCGTCGGGGCCGATCGGATCGCTCAAATGGACCCGGTCGCGCAGCAGCGTTCCGTTGACATAGATGGCGACGTGCCGGCGCAGCGCACCCTGATCGTCGAGCACATAGCCGCGCAGCGCCGGACGCGCCGCGAAGACCGCGGCCAGGGCATTCCCCACGGTGTCGGCGCGCACTTGGGTCGGCGGCGCCGGCAGGAACCGCTGCAACGCACTGGTGAATGAGACCGTCGGCATGAGTTCCCGGCTTGACATTTATTGGGTTGATATCCACGTATTTACGGCGATGCCGAATTGCAAGAGCCCTCCATTCGAAATCACGCTGAAGGTCCGCGACAGCTGCCTATGCCTTCATCTGCAAAGGGCGGCCCGCGCGGTGGCCCGGCAGTTTGACGAGGCGCTGCGGCCGCTGGACCTGACCAATGGCCAGTTCTCCCTGCTGATGTCGCTCAATCGCTCCGAGCCGCCCTCCATCGGCAGCGTGTCGGCCTTGTTGGCGATGGACCGCACCACGCTGACCGCCAATCTCAAGCCGCTCGAACGACGTGGCCTGGTGCAGACCGCGATCGACCCGGCCGACCGCCGCAGTCGACGGCTGACCTTGACAGCGGCGGGCTCGGCCCTGTTGGCCGCTGCCGTCCCGGTGTGGGAAGAGACCCATGCGGCGACCGAGCATCTCCTTTCCGGGGCCGATCCGGAACGCCTGCGCACCGATCTGCGGGCGCTTTCCGGGCCGCGCGCCGTCGCCCTCTGCCCGTAGCGGGCAGGACATTCCTCCTATATTCGGCGAACAATAAGCCTTTGGTATGGGAGGTTCAGTACCCACGTAATCATCGTGGTTGTATGCGCACCAACCCGGAGAATCGTCCTGCGGAGGACTGAGCTCACACCGGGGATTGTCCCGAGCCGTGTTGAAATTCGCTCGGCAGGCGTCACGGTCTGAACAGGCTACGCGGCCTTGGCGTGCTGTTCAAGATCGGGGTTGATGGAATGCTTGGCCTGATGGGCCA
>CAIOJO010000425.1 GCA_903858635.1 uncultured Telmatospirillum sp.
CGCTTTTACCCATTCAACGCCTTCCGGAGTCTCCTCGGACTCGCTGGCGATGCGGTCGCCCCTACCTTCGGCGAGCTCTATTCCGGGGAATGGCAACACACTATAGGTGGTAGGTGTGGGTAAAAGGCGGATAGGCAAGCTACGCTCAAATCCTCAGGAGTGCATTTCAGCGTGTTAGCGCGTAAATGAAGGAACATGAGTGTCTCTGACCTGATGTCACAGCACAAAGACTGACCCAAAACAGGGATGGAAGACGACGTGAATAACGAGACTGACAGGCGCGTGCGGCAGATTCTGGCGTCAGTGAAGCCTTTGGCTGCGGAATACTACCGCTTAACCGGAAAGCCATTGGGCGTAACCGGAGAAGTTGCCGAATTCGTCGCCGCCGAGATTCTTGGCCTGACGCTCGCTCCTGCCCGCACTGCGGGTTACGACGCCCTACGCGGAACGGAGCGAATCCAGATCAAGGGCCGAGCCTACGGAAAAGACGCAAAGCCGGGACAACGCATGTCCCGGATTAAGACTGATGCTCCTTGCGACGTCATCCTGCTTGTCCTTCTTGACAACGCAACCCTGGAACCCCGCGAAATGTGGGAGGCCCCATTTTCAGCCGTCGACCGATACTTGGCTCAGCCGGGATCGAAGGCACGCGAGCGGGGGGCGATGGGTGTCGCCCAGTTCAAAAAGATGGCCCGTCGCGTCTGGCCGGAAGCGCAAATCGCATGATCGTGAGCGTGTAAATTAAGGCAGCGCGATGACATTACCCGATCCGATCGACGAGAAAATCACCGAGATGGAAGACCGTCTGCGGGCGCTCGACCGCGAGCGTACCGAGATTGCGGAACGGATCGAGGAGCTACGGCACCAACAGCGGGTCCCACGACCCGTCACCGCAAAGATCGAAACCGGCGCCACAGTGACCATGGCCTCGCCAACAGCGGCCAAGGTCGCCCTGTTCCGCAGCCTCTTCCGTGGCCGTACGGACGTTTTTCCGCGCCGTTGGGAAAACCAGAAAGCCAAGATGGGATCGGGCTATGCGCCGGCCTGCCGCGATGAATGGGTCAGAGGCATTTGCGGCAAGCGGGATGGGGTCAAATGCGGCGAATGTCCGAACCAGGCATTTCTGCCGGTGGACGATCGTTGCATACACGACCATCTGAGCGGCAAAGGTGGGCGGGACAAGGATGGCACCATCGGCGTTTACGCCATGCTGACCAACGAGACCTGTTGGTTCCTCGCCGCCGATTTCGACAAGGGATCCTGGATGCGTGACGTCGCCGCATTTCGGGATGCCGCGGCCGAATTGGCGGTGCCGGTCGCCATCGAGCGCTCTCGCTCCGGCAATGGCGGTCATGCCTGGATCTTCTTCACGGCCCCGGTGCCGGCCGCCGAGGCGCGGCGGCTGGGCGCATTGCTGCTGACCCGGGCGATGGAGCGCTGTCCGGACATCGGCTTCGATTCCTACGATCGCTTCTTTCCGAGCCAGGACACCTTGCCTGCCGGCGGCTTCGGCAATCTGATCGCCTTGCCGCTGCAGCGCCGGCCACGCGAGAATGGTAACAGCCTGTTCGTCGACGACGACTTCCAGCCCTATCCCGACCAATGGGCATTTCTGGCCGACGTCCGGCGGATAACGCCACATGAGGTATCGGCGGTCGTTGCCAAGGCTGCGGCGAGCGGCCGCATCCTTGGTGTCCAGTTGCCGGCCACCGAGGACGACAACGAACCATGGTCGGCGCCGCCGTCTCGTCGACGGACCGAACTGCTGATCACCGCCAATCTGCCGGAGCGGGTAACCCTCGTGCTGGGCAACCAAATCTATATCCAACGGGCTGACTTGCCGGCACCGCTGATCACCCGCCTGGTGCGACTGGCCGCTTTTCAGAACCCGGAATTCTACGCAGCCCAGGGGATGCGACTGCCCACATTCGACAAGCCGCGCATCATCTCCTGCGCTGAACTGTTCCCGCAGCATTTGGCGTTGCCGAGGGGCTGCCTCTCTGAAGTCCGCGCTTTGCTCATCAGTCTTGGTATCCAGTTCGAGATTCGCGATGAGCGCCAGCTTGGAACACCGATCGACGTTCATTTCCTCGGCGAGCTGACGGCCGAACAAGAGCGCGCAACCCAGGCGTTGCTGACCGAAGACACCGGCGTCCTGGCGGCAACGACCGCCTTCGGTAAGACCGTGGTCGCCGCCCGGCTGATCGCCGCGCGCGGACGCAACACGCTGGTCATGGTCCATCGGCGGCAATTACTCGACCAATGGGTGGCAAGGCTCGCCATGTTCCTGGATATCCCGGTCAACCAAATCGGCGTGATCCATGGAGGTCGCAAGAAGCCGACCGGCCTGATCGATGTCGCCCTGATGCAAAGCCTGTCTCGCCAAGGCGAGGTGGCCGATGTCGTCGCCAATTACGGACATTTGATCGTCGACGAATGTCACCATCTCGCGGCCGTCGCCTTCGAAAAGATCGCCCGCGAAGCCAAGGCCCGCTATGTTCTCGGCCTTTCCGCCACGGTGACACGCAAGGATGGCCATCAGCCGATCATCTTCATGCAGTGTGGTCCCGTGCGCTATCGCGTCGACGCGCGCAAGCAGGCCGCCGAACGTCCCTTCGACCACCATGTGGTCTTCCGCAGTACGGCATTTCGCTTCGAACGAAAGGACAGCGATGACAAGCCGCCAATCCAAGCGTTGTACGCAGCCGTCGCCGCCGACAAGCAACGCAATGACATGATTTTCAACGACATCCTGTTTGCTCTGGAATCCGGGCGATCACCGGTCGTCATCACCGAGCGCAGAGATCATCTTGCTGCCCTGGCCGACCGCCTGGAGAAATTCGCCAAAAACGTGATCGTGCTGCAAGGCGGCATGAGCAATCGGCAACGACGTCAGGCGATGGAACGGCTTGCCGCCATTCAGGAAGGCGAAGAACGCCTGCTCCTGTCAACCGGCCGTTATCTTGGCGAAGGCTTCGACGATGCAAGGCTCGACACCTTGTTCCTGACCATGCCGATCGCCTGGCGGGGAACGCTCGCCCAATATGCCGGCCGGCTCCACCGTCTGTATGCGGCCAAACGGGAGGTCATCATCTACGACTATGTTGATGGCGATGAACCCATGCTGGCCAGGATGGCGCGCAAGCGGGAGACCGGATATGACAGTCTCGGCTATCGCGAGATCGCGTTCGGCGGATCGGCCCCCGAACAGCGCCAGTTCAGACTACCCGAATGCTGAAACCCGCTTCAGCCCGTTGCGCCGTCGTCTTCTTCGCTTTCCAGGACGGCACCTATGTCTCTGGCACCATGCAGGATACGGATCACCCACAGACCCCTCCCGTCGGCGAGGTAATAGACGCGGATCTTCTCGAAACCATCGACGGGGCAGGAACGCAAACCGGCAAGCACCGGGTTCTTGAACTGCTTGGGCGCACCGATACCGGGCGTCTCGGTGATCCGACCAATGGTCATCTGGATGGCATCAAGAAACCGAAATGCGGCATCCGGAGCATCCTGGTCCACGAGATACCAGCGAAACTGCCGCGTGATGTCGTCTCGCGCGCGCGGTCGGATGACCGCCTTCACGACGGCTTCCGCGCCTTGTGCTTTGCCGCCAGCCCGATTGCCTCGTTCTTGAGATCCTTCCAAAATTCTGGCGTGAGGGCGATGTCCTCAGCACCCGAGAGCCCTTCCAGGAGCAATGTCTCCAGCCTGGCATCCTCTTCCTGCGCCTGGGCATGGCGAAGCAGGGTGCGGAAATACTCGCTCACATTGCCATAGCCCTTGGTGGCAAGCTGTCGGTCGACGAACGCTTTCAGTGAATCGGGCAACGAGATCGTGACGGTGGACATGGCAGGACACCCCATGAAGTTGTGCCGAACAGGTTAGCAATTATCTTATCTATTCTCAATGGATAAGAAATGCGGGACGTCTCCGCCCTTTGCAACGTCGGACCAACATCGACATCCGCCGGAGCGGCACCGTATTGGGCACCGTATTGGGCGTCCGTTGCCCACAGGTTGTGGAAGATGATAATGTACACGGTGCCAATGGCGAATTGACGATTGTTGGCGCAAGCGGCTCGACAACCCCGCTCCGATCTCGACGCACGCATGGGCGGTTGAGGTCGTCACAATAGATAATCGCAGACCGGGGGGGACCGCGTATGACATCTTTTCGCTTCATTCATACTGCGGACATCCACCTTGATAGCCCTTTAAAGGGGCTCGCGGGTTACGACGGGCCTGCCGTCGAATGCATTCGCACGGCGACGCGCCAAGCTTTCGACAATCTCATGAGCGAGGCGATTCCCGGTCGAGCCAAGTGGCGCCATCCGCACCGACCTGACGGTCCAGCGGCAGCGACGACAGAGTCTGCACTACCACCGGCACATCCTTGGCCTGACGCCGCTCGAATATGGCCGCTTGTTCCAGATGGTCGGCGGCAATGATCCAGGTGCCATCGGCTTCGCGCACGACATTTCCGGTGAGTCGCCGCATCGCTTCCAATCGTCGCACATGGGTTTCGGCGAAGCTCTCGCTGGCCGATGGGTCATGGCGCAGATGAAGATCGACGCTGTAACGGCCACCGTTGGCGGCGGCGATCTCGGCAATGGTGCGGTCCGCCTGCCGAGGTTCCAGCCGCTTGGGCTCGATGCGCAGAATGGTGCCGGCCGGCGTCGGGTCAGTGGCCTCCCCCTTGCCGATATCGACGTAATGGGTGCGACCGTCGACGCCGTCAACGATCAGGTAATGGCGGTCGGCGATCTCGTCGGACAGCCCACGCACGACAACCCGGCCAACGATGGATC
>CAIOJO010000426.1 GCA_903858635.1 uncultured Telmatospirillum sp.
AGGGCACGCAGGCGCGATTTCTCGCCAAGAAACATCGCCGTCAGGGGCATCAGGGTTCTCCGAATCTGGGCGATTCAGAGAATCACGCCCAGCGCAAGCCGTAAACCTCGTTAACCTGAGTTCGGAGCCCTGGGGCCGGCCCCGCCTGCCTTGATCGCCACCGCGGCGCATGCGATAAACCCCTTGGGCGCCCGTAGCTCAGTCGGATAGAGCACAGGATTCCTAATCCTGGGGCCGTGGGTTCGAATCCCGCCGGGCGCACCAAATTCCAACTTGTCCAGATTCCACCCAGGTTGAACGATGCCGATGACCGGGGTCACTGGCCGATGCTATATTTGCTCTGTGATCGAAGTGGAGCGTCAGAAGCATGAACATCGCTTCCGCCAAAGTCGATGAACTCGCGCATCGTCTCGCCCGCCTGACCGGCGAGGATATTGAGACGGCATTGGAGCGCGCCATTGAGGAACGCTTGACCCGAGTGGCCGCTGCCCCGGCCGGCGACCGTCAAAGCGCGATACGGAAGTTCATTGAGCGGGTGTCCGTGATGCCGGTCAAGGACGCCCGATCCATCGACGAAATCATCGGTTATGGGCCCGAAGGACTGCCGTCCTGATGATTCTCGATACATCGGCAATCGTCGCTATCTTGACCTCCGAACCGGACGTTGCCCGCTTCCAGAATGCCATGCTGAACGCTTCATCCATGGCCATCTCTTCGGTCACCGCGCTTGAGACTCGAATCGTCCTGCATTCCCGCTTCGGAGCGGAAGCGGTCGGTGAATTTGATGAGATGCTGGACAATGCCGGAATCGTCGTCGTGCCGTTTGACGGGGAATTGGCGCGAGTGGCCTTTGACGCCTTTCGTCGCTATGGCAAGGGGCAAGGCCACCCAGCCCAGCTGAACATCATTGATTGCGCCGCCTATGCTCTGGCGAAAGCCCAGGCCGAGCCGCTGTTGTTCAAAGGCAGCGATTTTGACAAGACGGACATCGCGTCGGCCCTGTGAGCGGCGCCGGTATTGCGGGCAGATTGGTGTCCCCCGACATTCGCAAGCACGAAAAAGGCCTAGCATGAGCACCGAACCGACAGCCCCCTTCGACCACAGCGGCTCCAGCTTCGACAGCTTCCTGGAGGAAGAAGGCATCCTCGAGGAGGTGGAGGTGGTGGCAATCAAGCGCGTCATCGCCTGGCAGTTGCTGGAAACGATGAAGGCGCAGCACATCACCAAGAAGGCCATGGCCGAGCGCATGGGAACTAGCCGCTCCCAGCTTGACCGCCTGCTCGATCCCGAGAATGGCGCTGTCCATCTGAAGACGATTGCGCGGGCAGCGCGGGTGATCGGGAAGAAGCTGCGGCTGGACATGGTGGATGCGGCTTAACTCGGAAAGCTATCTCGCGCGGCCGCTGCGGGCGTCTCGATCTGCCGCAAGGCTGACCGACAGTTTATTGACTCTGACCCGTTTATTCCACGCCATTACACAGAAAACCGATAACCTGGATCTGACAGCCCGCGGCCCGCGTGCGGCTCTGTCCCCCACAAATTGCGCCACTTGTCCCCTTCTGCATTCTGATCGATAGTTCAACCAACGGATGTTGATTGGGGAAGCCATGGCAGCACCACAAGTGATCGTTCCGACCTTCGATGAATTGATGTGGCCGGCATTGAAGGCGCTGAAAGCGATGGGCGGCTCCGGGTCCAATGACGAATTGCTCGCCAAGATCATCGAAATTGAGAACGTCTCGAGCGACGTCGCGGCGTTCATTCATACCGATGATCGTCAGACCAAGCTCGGCTATAACTTGGCTTGGGCGAAGACCTACCTGAAGCGTGCGGGCGCAATCGAGAATTCCTCTCGCGGCGTGTGGTCCTTGACCGATCGCGGGGAGCACATGACGGAACAAGACGTTGAGGCCGTTCCCTCGACCGTTCGTCGTCAAGACTATGAGACAAGGCGGCAGGGCAACGCACATCCGGAGGATAGCAGGCCGCCAGATGCGGAAACGCCGACTGAGTTGCAAAGCTGGAAGGACGAGCTGTTGGCGTCCCTTCGACAAATCGAGCCAAGCGCTTTTGAGCGCCTTGCCCAGCGACTGCTCAGAGAGGCCGGTTTCGTTAAGGTTGAGGTGACTGGACGCAGCGGCGACGGCGGCATCGACGGAATCGGCGTGCTGCGCGTCAACTTGCTCTCGTTCCAGGTGCTTTTTCAATGCAAGCGTTACTTGGGAACTGTTGGCGCCCCGGAAATTCGAAACTTTCGGGGCGCTATGATCGGACGGAGCGACAAGGGCTTGGTCATTACGACCGGCACATTTACGGCCGATGCAAAGCGAGAAGCGACCAGAGACGGCGCACCAGCAATAGACCTTATCGATGGCGATTTTCTCTGTGATCTGCTGAAGCAGCTTAAACTAGGAGTCACCACAGAACTTGTTGAACGCGTCGTCGTCGATGAGGAATGGCTTGCGAAAGTGTAGTATTTACTAGAAGTATATTTACAAGATCTGACATATTAATTCCAGCCACCTCGAAAACATCTGCGCAAAGCAGTGTTGTCATCAGGGGCGAAAGTGTCAACCAGTGCTGATGCTCGGTATTGTCTCAGTTTGAATTTTGCAGGAAAGCCTTCTTCACTATCTCCGCGACGGTTTTGCGGTTGATCCCGCGTTGTTTGCAGTAAGGGGCATCAATCCAGTCCGCCAGTAGCCGTGCTCCCTTGCTGGAATTGCACGAACGGCAACAAAGCGCAATGTTTTCTCGCGTTATGATACTCACATCATTGACGATGTGTTCCCAGCTTGCTCGGCCTCCATGGCCATCTATCGATCCGAATACCACTCCGCAGTAGATGCAGGCGGTATCTCGCCTCCTTATCTCTGCCTCAAGCTCCCGTGGGATCTTCCATCGGTTCATTTACCATTGGCCCACTCGCCCAATAGGGTGCCTTAGCGTAAAGCATTTGTTGGAGCTAGTATGCCGAAAGGACCTCAAGGAAAGCGCCGGACCGACATGATCGGCACCGTTTGCCGGAATTGACGACCGTCCGCAACGGGTCAAGGTGCGGCCTATATGCTACCTGCATAGACTATCTTCAATCTATCTATCTGATATGTCTCCATGATATAGGCAATGCCCCCCATTCCTAATCCTGGGGCCGTGGGTTCGAATCCCGCCGGGCGCACCAAATTCCAACCGACGCAGAATTTCAAGTGCCTGGAATCCTTGGCCGATGGCGGACGGCAGGGGGCTGACGCGTAGCCCTCAGTCCTGCGACGAAGCCGACGGCGTCTCATCCGCTTCGTCGGCGTCGCCGCCCAGATCGAAGGCCTCGGAAATGATCCGTTCGATGGCCGCGACCTCGGGATCGGTCAAGGCGTGGAAATCGTCTTGGCGCCGCCGCTTGGCCAGCTTGCCCCTGTTCTGGCGGATCACCGCGATCAGGTTGCTCAGCGGGGCCTCGGGCATGTCGATCATGTCCTGGATGCGACGCTTGGCCGCATCGTAGCTGGCCAGATAGGCGATTTCCCGCGGCAAGTCCGTGGTGATGGTCTGGGAAACGCATTCATAGAGAAAGGCGGCAAGCTCGGTGTAGTCGCCGAACCGGTAGAGATCGGCGGTATCATTGAGAACTTCCACGTTCTGTTTGGGCGTCGGCCGCCACTCGATGTAGGGCATCAGGGGGCCGCTGAACGCGCGCAGACGCCCGCCATAGTCTTCGAGGCGATCGAGAATGACGGTCGAGACGGGAAAGACCATCCCGGGCGGGGTGTAGTCCCGTTCGGCCAGGACATGGTGGATGAGATAGCGGTGGATGCGTCCGTTGCCATCCTCGAAGGGATGGATGAAGACGAACCCGAAAGCGACCACCGCCGCCTGCAGAACGGCATCCACCCCGTCCCTGGCCAGCCGACGATCGGTGGCCAGAATCCCGGCCATGAGGTCGGGCAGGTCTTCAGGGCGGGCAGAAACGAATTCCGGCAGCGGGTCGTTCCAGGCATCCCGTTCGCCGATGAAGCCGCCCGCGGTCCGCAAGCCGGGAGTCACGAAGCGTCCCGTTTCCACGACGATTTGCTGCAGGCGGACAAGCTCGTCGATGGACAGAGGATGCTTGCCTGACTGATTGACGGCGCGCATCCAACGCTCGAGGCGGGTGCGGGGCGGCCGCTCGCCTTCGATCTGGTAGCTCGCCTGGCTGTCGGCCACCAGGAGGAAACTGGCGGTTCGGGCGATCACGCTCTTGGCAATGCGTCCGACCAGGTCCTTGGCCTTGGCGTCCCAATGGGTCTCGAGGTACGCCGCCAACTGCGGCGTCCGCCGGATGATCGGACAGAACGCCGGGGTGCCCAGGAGGTTGTCGCGGACCTGATGGCGGGGCGAATTGATCGGTTGCGCCGTAATGTAGTCCTTGGGATCCAGCGCCGGTACGTAGGCGATCTTCCCGGCATCGGCAAGATCGAGCCGCTCGCCGCTCAGCCATTCGAAGAAGAACCAGACCCGCCGCGAGGTCGCTCCGGTTGGCTCGCGGCGGACGACAGCCTCGATCTCCATCTGGCCCACCGCCTGGAACAGGCGCTTCAGGATCAGCAGATCGAGGGTCTCATGGCGGAAGGCGAAGGTCAGTTGCCCAGCCAGGGTCTGGTCTGGTGTCGCCCGTTTGTCGAAGATCCGCCACGGGCCGTCGTCACGGCGGTTGCCTTTGATCGCGCCCGCGGAGACACAACACGGCCGGCGCACCGGAGCCTGGATGTCGTAAGCGTGGACCAGCGCCGCCCACCCGGCAAGCCGGGCCTGGCGCGGGACAAGCATCTCCTGGAAAATGGGCGGTGTCTCGAAGGTCACGGCGCCCATGATAGGGTCGCTCAGGTCTCAAATCAATCGCCGCGGTCACAACATACTCGTATTTCTTGTATCAGGCCTCAAATCAATCACCATTGAGATAATATGCTCGGGAATTTGTACCAAGGTCGCAATCGGCTCACCGGTGGTCGCAGAATATTCGAAAAACCGTCCTGCCCATCCGCTTCTGAGGGCGCCCGAGCCCCCTTGTTCGTTGCCGGCGGCCGCTGTTAGACTGCGCCGCAATCATGATCCTCACCCAGATCGACCGACCAGGGCTGCCGGACTTGCTCGACGGCTTCGCCCAAGCCGTCGCCGGGCACCGGCTGGCCGGCGCGGTGTTCCGCCGCATCACCGCCATCCTGCCCGAGGGGGAGACGCTGGCCCTGTCCACCGATGCCGGGCATCACGCCCAGGCCCTGGCCCTGTGCCGCTCATTCGGCTTCGCCATCGCCCTGGTCGATCCGCACAGCTATTTCACCTGGGACGGCCAGGCGGTGGCATCCGGCATGGAACCCAGCGTGATCATCCACGAGATCGGCCACTACCAGTGGGCCGCCGCGCCCCGCCGGACGGTGCTGGATTTCGGCCTGGGCGCCGGTCCGGAGACCGGCCGCAAGGCGGAAGCCAATGCCGTGCAGACGGTGTTCGGCGTCGAGGCCGATATCGAGGAAGGATTGGCGTCGCTGCAGGGCATCCTGTGGGAGGCCGAGTTGGGCCAGCCGGCGCTGGCGGCGTTTATCGAGCAGAACTGGCTGGAGAACGGGGTCAGCCTGCACAATATCGGGCATTTCCTGAAGATGGTCGAGTTGCTGGCCCGACATGGCCTGATCGACGACCAAGGCCATCCGACGCGGGCCCTGCGGCAGCAGGACGATACGGCGTTCTTCGCCGCCTGGCATACGCTCTGAGCGGCCCCCGATAGCGCGGACCGGCGCAAATTGGTGGCGGTCGGCGCGGCCGTGATATACTCCTAAGACGGGTGGCTTGGAACGGCGAGGCGACCATGATGACCGGGGTGCAGGAGAAGCTGTTCACCAGGAAGAAGATCATGATCGCGGCCACCGGCAAGCTGTTCCGCGATCTGCTGGTGGTCACCGCCAAGGAGAGCGGTGCCGCGGCAATCCTCGAGGGCACCGGCATCGAGATGCTGCGCCAGGCCGAACATTTCGCCGCCGACCTGATCTTTTGCGAGTATGAGATGGTCGATCTGGACGGCCTCGGCTTCCTCCGCGAATTGCGCCGCGACCTCAAACTGAAGACGCCGGTGGTGATGATGGTGTCGCAATTCGACGGCGAGGCCCAGGCCCGGGCCCGCGCCGCCGGCGCCAACGAAATCATGGCGATTCCGTTCTCGGTTCAGGACATCCTCAGCGCTTCGAAGAAGCTGCTCGCCCAGACCGCCGATGGCGGGCATCCCAAGCTGCGCTTCGGCCCCCGCAACAGCTAGCCCGCATTTCTCACCGAAGTCCGTTGTCCAAAATTTTCTTTGATCGCGG
>CAIOJO010000427.1 GCA_903858635.1 uncultured Telmatospirillum sp.
CAGTTTCCGATCCGTCGGACAAAGGGGCAAGTTTTCAAAAATGCTTTCCGCAATCACCCAGGCCAATCACGGACAACGCGCCATCGCCGCAGCGATAGGCACGCCTGTTGTCGTGTGTCCAAGAAACGAGGGTGACCGGAATAGTCGCTATAGCCTGCCAATTATGAACGTTAAAACCGGACTGCATATCGGGGTCTTTACGACCCAGCGCGGCTCAGGAGGTGCTGATCGAAGCTGAATAAACGGGTCCCGCGCAATCCGACCCCGAGCATGAAGCCGACGACCCAGTGCCGGACGAAGAGGCTGCCGTCGTTGTCGACCATGAAGATGGGGCGATAACTGGAAATTGTCACACAAGAAATTGGCGACTTGATTACGCACAACTACTCGCCTTCTTGCGTCCACAGTGCGTCCACGGGCTTGCCGGAAGGGATTGGAACAAGAATCAAAAAGCCCGCAAGTGTTTGAACTTGCGGGCTAATTTTGGTTGCGGGGGCAGGATTTGAACCTGCGGCCTTCAGGTTATGAGTTTGATGAATGGCCATACCCGCAAATACGATAGCCCGCCTCTGAAGCGCCATTATATACTATATTTCAAGTCGCTATATACATAACAATGCTCCCTGTCCTGCCCTCAAAACGCCCTTGCATTCCCTCTGAGTTGGTAGCTATATGGTAGCTGCTGTAACTTTCAGAATGCCGTACCTGAAAGTCACCCGGCAAGTGGTAGCCAGCGGCAATCGTTGGAGAACGGGCGATGGCCAAACTGACGAAACGCACCGCCGATATGGCGGAAACCCGCGATAAGATTAGCGTGGTCTGGGATGACGAACTGCGGGGCTTTGGGCTGCGTGTCTATCCGAATGGCCGCAAGGTTTATATCGTCAAATGCAGGATCAAGGGTCAGCAGCGCTTCATCACCCTTGGCCAGCACGGCCCCGTCACCGCCGATCAGGCGCGCGCCAAGGCGTACAACATCCTTTCCGAGGCCAAGAACGGCAGAGATCCGGCACGCGAGTTGGATCAGATGCGCAAATCGCCGACCATGAAGGATCTGGGCGAGCGCTTCCTCAAGGAGCATGTCGCCGTTCGCTGCAAGCCCTCAACGCAGGGGGAATACAAGCGCTCGGTCGAGTTGTTCATCAATCCAAAGCTGGGAACCCGCAAAGCCTGCGACATCGAACGCAGGGACATCGCCGAGTTTCACCACAATCTGCGTGACATTCCCTATCAGGCAAACCGGACGCTGGGCGTACTGTCCAAGATGTTCAACTTGGCCGAAGTGTGGGGGCTTCGTCCCGACCACAGCAATCCTTGCCTGCACGTAAAGAAATACCATGAGCAGAAGCGCGAACGTTTCCTGTCGCCAGATGAATACGTCGCGCTAGGCAAAACCTTGGATGCCATCGAGGCGGACGGCTCGGAAACCAGATCGGCAATCACCGCCATCCGCCTGCTGATGCTCACCGGCTGCCGCCTTAGCGAGATCATGACGTTGAAATGGGACTACGTAGACCTCAAGGCCCGCGAATTCCGTCTGCCTGAGTCCAAAACCGGTGCCAAAGTAGTGCATTTCGGCGAGACTGCCGTCGATGTGTTGAAGAGTATCGAGCGGATCGAGGGTAATCCGTGGACCATCACCGGCAGGAAGGAAGGCGCCCGCCTCACCGACCTGCAACATCCCTGGCGGCGCATTCGGGAACGCGCAGGATTGCCCGAACTGCGCATCCACGACCTGCGCCACTCCTACGCCAGCGGCGCACTCGCCCTCGGCGAAGGATTGCCGATGATCGGCAAGCTGCTCGGCCATACCCAGGTGCAGACCACCGCCCGCTATGCCCACCTCGCCAGTGATCCGCTCAAGGCGGCGGCAAGCAAAGTCTCCGATACCATCGGTAAGGCGATCTGGAAGGGGCAGAAGGCAAGCGTCGAAACCTAAAGCTAAAGCCGTGCCTTATCCTTGCGGCCCAGATGCTTGAACTCGATGGGCATCAGCCCGTTCAATCGATGCCGAGCTTGTTAAAGAATATCTTGTTCCGCATTTCCGCATCGCGGAGCAGTTTCGTCCAGCTATATTAGTACCAGAACGGATGTTCTCGACCAGTCGCTTGACAATGACATTGCTCATGCCGTGTCTCCCCCTGAGAGCAGCGCGGCGCGTACAAGCTTTGCCGTGTGGGGGTCATAGACGCAACCCGTGATCGAACCATCCCTGATCCGCTCGATCGCCTCATCGATGACGAAGAGGGGCACCAGGAACCATTCGCGCGGCGTCACCGGATTGCCAAAGCGGTCCTTGATCGCAATGTCAAGCCGGGCGGCTCCGAAGATGCGGTGAATGAGGTTCTCCAGGCGCGTCCGATTGATGTTGTAAAGTTCATAGGTGGCAACGATTTCCACGTCCGCCATGAGGAAGGTGGGATCAAGCTGGGCGTTGGCGATACGGCGTTCAACGTCCCCGCCGGTCACACCGATCTTGTGCAGGATTTCCCGGTGGGCGGCAATCGACGGCTCCTCGGATTTACTGCGCAGAACATAGACGATGCCGCTGGCCTGATCGCCATCGCCAGTCTGGTTGTCGAACAATGGTCCGGCGCTCGGCTCGGTGATCCGCCGACCGGCCTCATCTTTGTAGAGGGCGCGCTGGAGAGACCGCAGCAACAGGTCGCTCTCGGTGCCATTGGAATAGATCACCCGGAGCCGTGCATCCGTTTCGCCGTTCGGCGCCTTTATGGGTTCTCCGATCTCGGCGACATAGGCGGTCTGACCGCCAAGGATGAAAAACTGACCGGTCTGGATGTCAGCCTTCAGGAAGCCGGCATCCTTGACGAAACGCCTCGTGGTGCGCGCCCCGCTTTCAAGGTCACTCTGCACCTGCTGGAACAGAGACTTAAAATTCTCGAAATCGAGGCATTTTTCTCGGTTAGCGATTTCCTCGGCTTCGCGCTTCTCGGCGTTGGTGCGCACATGGCGTAGCTTGGTGATATCGGATGAACCCGCGGCCCCTTCCAGTTCGGCGAGAAGTTCATCCTCGTCCATTGAGTCCGCCGACGCAGCAGCCCCAACCGCTGCCCCTGTCAGCAATCCCTGATGATCAAACGGCATGAGAAGAGACCGGCAATCTTCCAACGCGCGCAGTCGGTCAAGCCGCACCGCATAGAGCCGCTCGAATATGTCGCCGTTCTCGCCGTGGCGCGGCGCATGGCCGCTTTTCTCGACGAACCGCTGAATCTCCTCGAAGCCCGCGATGATGCGTTCCTCGCGGGGCGAACGGCCACCCTTTTTCTCAGGCTGCGCAAAATCGTCGAGTTCCGAACGCAGTTCATCAAGGTCGAGATCACTCATAGCGGCCCTCATCCTTGAAGCGGACGAATGCGGCGGCACCCTCAGCCAAGTGTTTTTCCCAAGCGTCGGCCGAGTTGATCGACGGCAGCCGCCCGCGCTCCCGCTTGAACTCGACGGCGCGCTTGGCGATCACCTTGGCCTCTTCCGGGGTCAGGCTGGTACGCTTGGCGGCGATCGCCGCAGCGACCTGTTTCAGGCTTTCCTCGCTCATCGTCTTGGCAAGGATTGCATAGGCTTCGCCGAACGGATTCACCCGGTCAATCAGGTCGATGTCCAACTCCCGCACATCCATCGCGAATTTGCGCACCCCATCGACAAAGGCGGTATTGGCACCCTCCTCGCCAAGAGAACTGCCTGAAGCGACTTCCTTCGCCTTCTGGGTCAGATTCAGCGCCGCCACGGCATGCTGGCGAACGGCTTCCTGATCCTCTGCGTCCAACTGCGGGAATTTGTCCTTGATAATCTTGCCCATGCGCACCTGGGTAAGTTCCTCGGGAACCAGTTCCTCGTCGAACAGGCCGCGCTCGATCGTCGTTTTGTCCTGCACGAAGGCTGCGATCACCTCGTTCAGATCCTCCTGGCAAATGCGGGTCGCTTCCTCGCTCTTGGGAGCGGCGAGGCCCTTGATCTCGATCTGGAACTTGCCTGATTCCTCATTGAAGCCGACGTTGCACTTGTTCGGATCGTAGCCGCTCTCGCCATAGTCGAAGCCCGGCGTCGGGCCGCTCTGCGGGTTCTTCGGCTTGAACTCAAAACGCGGCGCCAACACCTGCTCCATCAACAGGCTGGCGGCGATGGCCTTCAGCGTATCGTTGACGGCCTCGGTCACGATGTCATCGGCGGCGGCCGGTTCGGCGATCAGGTTCGAGAAACGAGCGCGGGTCTTGCCCGGTGCGTCGCGGGTGGCACGGCCGATGATCTGCACGATCTCGGTGAGGCTGGAACGATAACCGACCGTCAGCGCGTGCTCGCACCAAATCCAGTCGAAGCCTTCCTTCGCCATGCCGAGCGCGATGATGATGTCCACATGGTCGCGATTGTTCTTTTGCGCCGGATCTTTCAGCGCGGCGGAAACCCGGTCCCGTTTGGCGGGATCGTCATCGACCAAATCGGCTATGCGCAGAATCCGCCCTTCCGCCGTCTTGACCAACTGGAAGCCAGTGGCAGGGTCGGTGCCTTGCCACGCGCCCAGAGTCTCGATAATGTGCTCTACCTCCTTAATCTTGTCCTTCGTGCTCTCGCGCGAATTGACGTTGGGGATGTGGATGATCGTCTTCTCGGCCGGGTTCAGCACCTTCAGGATGTCGTCGGCGTAGGAGTCTGAGTAGAAGAAATACCCGATGTCGAGCTGCTTCAGATACTGATAGCCGTTGAGCTGCTCATAATAGGTGTAGGTGACGCTCTCGAATTTGCCTTCGTCCTGGGGCGCCAGCACCGCCTCGGCATCACCCCGGAAGTAAGACCCGGTCATCGCCAGGATATGCGCACGGTCGCGGGTGATGAAATCTCCCAGATGGATGCCGAGTTTGTTGTCGGGATTGGCGGAAACATGGTGGAACTCGTCCACCGCGATCAGTCGGCCATCGAACGCCGCGACCCCGAACTTATCGACGGCGAAGCGGAAGGTCGCATGGGTGCAGACCAGCACCTTGTCGTCGCTGGCGAGAAAGGCTTCGACCGAATTGACCTTGCCGCCGTTGTCGTTGCCGGGCGCGTCACACAGGTTCCATTTCGGCTCGACGTGCCAGTCCGCCCAAAAGCCGTGTTGCTTAAGCGCCTCATCATGGAAGCTGGAGCCAATGGATTTTTCCGGCACGACGATGATGACCTGTTTGACGCCCTGATTGGTCAGCTTATCGAGGGCGATGAACATCAGCGCGCGGCTCTTGCCCGAGGCGGGCGGCGACTTGATCAGCAGATATTGCTCGCCACGCTTCTCGAAGGCACGCTCCTGCATCGGTCGCATGCCGAATTCGTTGGCCTTGGTCGAACTGCCATTGGTGGCATAGGAGACCGAGACGGAAGGAACAGATTTGATTGGATTTGTCATTGTGGATCGTCTTCCGTCGATGTGTCGTCGCCTGTCAACTCGCGCTCGATCTGCTCGATGCTGGGCAGACTGGTCTCAAGATCGGTAGGCAGGGATTGGGCCAGCTTATATTCAGCGATACCCATCGGCTGTGATTTGTCGCCCAGCGCGTATTCTGCCACCACTTTATTCCGGCTCTTGCAGAGCAGCAGGCCAATGGTCGGATTGTCCTGCTCGGTTTTCACCTGGCGGTCCACCGCTGTCAGATAGAAGCCCAGTTGACCGAGATGCTCAGGCTTGAACTTTCCCGCCTTGAGTTCGAGCACCACATAGCAGCGCAATTTCAGATGATAGAACAGCAGGTCGATGAAGAAATCTTCGTCCCCCACCTCCAGCAGCACTTGCCGACCGACAAAGGCGAAGCCAGCGCCAAGTTCCAGCAGGAATTCGGTGACGTGCTTGACCAAGGCGTTTTCGATCTCGCGCTCCTGCGCTTCGTCGGTCAGGCCAAGGAAATCGAATCGATAGGGGTCTTTCAGAGATTCGCGCGCCAGATCGGAATGCGGCGCAGGCAGGCGGGCGTCAAAGTTCGTCACCGCCTTGCCGGATCGCTCTAGCAGGCGGCTTTCAATCTGCATCACCAGCACATTGCGCGACCAGTTGTGTTCTATGGCCTGGGCCGCATACCAGCGGCGGGTTTGCGGGCCGGGCAGCTTTTCCAGCAGCGTCAGATGATGATACCAAGGCAATTGTGCAAGCACCTCTTGCACGAATGGTTCATCCGGCCACGCCTCGGCAAAGGCGCGCATGTATTTGAGGTTGCGCGGAGAAAATCCCCTCATCTCCGGGAAGGCCGCGCGCAGATCGTCCGCCAGCCGGTCGATGACCTTGGCGCCCCAGCCCTGTTCGGACTGTCGGGTCAGGATGTCGCGACCGATCTGCCAGTACAACAGCACCAACTCGCGATTCACCGCCAGCGTGGCCCGCTGTTGGGCGATATGGATGCGCCCCTTCAGTTCGGCCAACCAACCGGCATAGCCGTCGGGCAGCGGGGTCAGGGGAGCGGGGCGATCTGTCATGCTTTCCATCCTTTCACCG
>CAIOJO010000428.1 GCA_903858635.1 uncultured Telmatospirillum sp.
AAGCATTCCATCAACCCCGATCTTGAACAGCACGCCAAGGCCGCGTAGCCTGTTCAGACCGTGACGCCTGCCGAGCGAATTTCAACACGGCTCGGGACAATCCCCAGCGGGCTGTACCGGGAGGTTTGTCGACTGGATTACCAGTCGCTTGGATTGGATTCGTCAAACCTGGGAGGTCCGCTTTAGACCGACCGGCGGCAACGAACGGGTGCGCCGGTGCCTGTGATCCGCTATTCGATTCGCAACTGCCTTGTGGCTTGCGCGAAGAGGTCGTAGCCTGAAAGACAAACGGCCCCGGGGTCGCAGGGGTGGTGCCCTACCCGGAGCCGTCTGCAAGGATACGACCAATATGCGTTTCATCCGGCAAGCATACAAGCCCTTGGGCACCTCCCACCCGACTGACGGGTGACGGCCCGGTCTCTGCCCGTCATGGCAGAGACCGAAACCAACACTGCGGCTTCATCTGTCAACATTTTTGCCCGTATTGTCGCTACTGCATCTCCGGCAGGTTTGCGACGCCTTCGGCGCAGCGCCACCACCTTGACCGAAACGGGCGGTCTCGCGGCGGCTTTGGCTGCGCATGACACGCCCGAACCGACGCCCGTCGCAGTACCGTCCCCATCCAGCCGCCGACCCAGCCCCTTGGCTCTGGTCAGCAGCGGCAAGCCTCCTCGAATTGTCGAGCCATTCGGCCTGCTGCATCACCTTGCGCCGTTGCACAAGGGCGCGTTGGCGAAGCGGGCACTTCGGGCCACCGGGCTGGTCGGCACGGCCACCTTGGATGACTTGGGCGCCGCCTTTGTCCTGCCTGCTATGCGTCCGGCTGACTGGGTGCCGCGCACCTATTTCAACGGACAGGAGCGGGTGGTCGATTTGCTGTCATTGCCGCCGTCTGGCTACGACGTAGCGGCTGTCCAGGCGCGATGGGACCGACTGGCGCCGCTGCGCCCCGCAGCCCTTTGGCTCAGTGAATTGGCCGAGGCCGCCGAAACACATCCCTTTGCCGACGACTCCCGGCTGGCCGCTATGCCCGAGGACGACATGGCCGAGTTGGCCGAAGCCCATGCCGAGCGCTGGCGGTCGGTTATGGCATCCCGCAAGGAGCGGCGGCCCGGCCCGATGACCTCGACCGAGCAACGGCTGTGCTGTCCCAAGCATTGGCGTCGGGTCTTACGGCGCCGGGCGGCGGCGGCCCGACAATACTGGTGCGCCGTGCTCCAGCTTGCGGGTGGTCCGGATGGACAGGGAAACCCCAGTTTTTGCGACGACTACACTCTTGAACGGTGGATGGAAAGGCAGGTCCGAGCCGAGGAATACGGCAAGATGAAGGTCTGGGTCAGCGACCACGGCGACAGGGTGCTGATGCTGGACGTCATGAAGGCATCCCAGATCGCCAACCTGAATCGCCTGTATGTGTTGAACGTCGCCCATGAGGAACTTGCGCGCAGGGCCGGGCTGGTGCCCGTTTTCGTCACCATCACGCTGCCTCCTCAATACCATCCGAATCCCAAGAAGGGCGAGCCGAAGCCTGGCCTTGATCTGGACGTCGATCCGAAGTCCGCCGACCGAGCGTTGGGCAAACTGTGGAACAGGCTGCGGTGGCGGCTTCAACGGCTGGACATCGAGAAGTTGGGCCTGCGTGTGGTCGAGGCGCACGACGATGCCTGTCCGCACTTACACGCCTTGCTCTATGTCCGGCCTGACGACGTGGCCGCCGTCGACGACGCATTGATGGCGATCCGGCCTGAGCCGGTCGCCGGAAAACGCATTGCCACCAAGCTCATTCGCATCGACCAAAGTCGGGCGAGGGCGGTCAGCTACATCATGAAATACATCGTCAAGTCGCTGAATCTTTCGCCCGAACAGGCGTTGCGCGAGCGTGGACTGGACGCTGGGGCGCGTCAGGATTTGCGCCTCAGCAACCATGTGGAATTGGTCGCTACGCTGGACCGGGCCGAAGCAGAGGACGACCCGTTCGCCCATGGTGACCACTTGGAGAACTTCAACCGCGTTCGCGCTTGGGCGTCGGAGCGGCGCATCCGGCGTTACAGTCTGTTGGGCACCCACGGCGTTCAGGGCGTTTGGCAGCGACTGTGGACGCAGCGAGAACCCCTCGGTCGGACGGCTCCACGCGCTCTACGGCAGGCATGGATCGCAATGCACCGGGAAACCCGAGACGAACGCTTGGCCCGTGCCGACTACGAGCGGTTGGGCAAGGACCTTGCCGATCCGGATGCCGCCCGAACCGCCTGGTCGGCGTGGCAGGCATATCGCCATGGCCGGATGGCGGACGCCCTCATATGGCTTGGAACGGTTCAACACAGCGCCGTCATCGACCGGGACACGCCGCGCGCCCGCCTTGGGTACGCCACGACCGAGAGGTTGAGGCGGGAGACCGTCGACTGGGAGACGGGCGAGATCACCGAGGAGACGGTGGAGCGTCCGCTGCTCAACAGCTATGGCGAACCCGTCCGCAAGCCCGTGACCGTCGTCTACGACGGGTTGGACGGATGGAGCCTGCCGCTGAAGCGTAAGGTGTGGACGCTGGACGATGCGACAGCCGAGGATATCGACGCGTCAGAGGTGAATGTGATCGCGCTGGCCGCAGCTAAGGCGCTGAAAGACGCCGCAAACACAGTTATGGACAATCGTCCAAGAGGTTCCGCTGTCGGCCCGCTCCGGCTGGCCATCGTCCTGCCGGACGGCACCGACATCTGGCTGCGGTGGTACGACGAGCTTTGCGGACCTCCCACCGACGGGCCGCCACCGCCATCCGGACCACCGATCTTCCCGGTTACTACCCATATGGACGCCGCCGCGTGAGGTCAGGGGCGGCGGCCTGTTTGCCCTTTGGTGGCATCTGGAGGCACCGTGGAGGCCGATCAGCATCAGGGGTGCTACCCGAAGACCTCCGGGTTCCACGTCGGCCTCAATGGGGCATCCAGGCTCATCGTCGGTCTCACGGGTTCGGACGGTGGCCCGGACCGGCACAGGGCTGGCGCATGGCAATCAAGGCGTTGTCCGCGTCCGCCCACAGTTGCCGGAACTTCTCGCGGTCGGCCTCCGCAGCGGAACGCACTGACCGTTCATTGTTGAGCGCCGCCTTGGCCTGATGCGCCTCCGCGGCCTTGGCCTGCGCGGCGGCTTCGGCCTTTGCCATCCGCTTCTCGGCGTCCTGTCGTTCAAGGTTCGCCCGGTCGGCGGCCTGCCGGAGACCCGCAAGTTCATCACGGACGGCCTGTTTGGCCTCGGCCCGCAACACACCCTTGGCGCGGACGACCTCTGCCGATGCCGTTGCCCGGGCAGCGGCCACCTTTGCGTCGGCGCCAGCCGCGAGTCGCTTCTCGACGCCTCGGAGTCCAGACCACAGACAGCCGAGCCACCCGCCCAGACGGCGCATCGGCGCCGTCCGGGCTTCGGCTTCCACCACGATCCGCCGGGCCTTTTGGTTGGCTTGGCGCAGAACGGATTGGGCCTTGGTCCGGGCGGCTGCCTCTGCTTGCCGCAAGGCGGCTTCGGCGGCGTCAGCCGCCGTCCGAGCTTCTGCCGCCTTCGCCTTGGCATCCGCGACGACGACCCGCGCCTTCGCCATGGCGTTGTCAGCCCGGACCTGATGTTCGGTGGCGGAGGTGGTCGCATGCTGGGCAGCCCGCAGCGCCTCGGCGGCCGTCGTTGCCGCGACCTGTTCAGCCCGCCATTCGCCGCGGGTGAGGCGTCGCTTTCCCGGTCCCAGCCGGGTCAGGCCGTGGCGAAGGCCGACCGCCTGCCAGTAGCGATTCTGGTATTCCCGCATCGCCACCTTGTACGCCGCGTTCTGTTCGCCTTTCGGTGCTCCTGCCGCCTTGGCACCTTCGGCGGCGCGGCGGCCATCGTGGACGTCGGCGATCCGGAGTTGCCGCTCGCCGGTGATGTCAGGGATCACATGAAAATGCAGGTGTGGGCGGCCTTCGTCCTCGTGACGGCAGACGGACGCGAGACGTCCGCCATACTCCTGGCGGAGCCAGTCCACCGTTTCCCGTTCCCATGCCGTCCAGCGTTCTGACACCTCGGCATCGGAATCAACGGCCTCCCAAGTTTCCGGGAAGGACACCACCCCACCCAACAGGCACAGGCCATCCTTGCGGAATTTGCGGCCAGCGGCGTCCGTCGCCCCGGCGGCCCGCTGTTCGGCAAGGGCAGCGGCCTCGCACGGCGTCACGCCGTGCAGCAGGACGGGCGGACGAGGTAGGGCGATGTGGGAGCAGGCGGATGGGTGGCGTTCGGCCTCAGCGGCGACGTCCCGAATCGTCCGGCCGCCCGCCTTCCCGGCGCCCGCCGCCCGGGCGTAACACTCGATGTGCAAGAATTGATACCCCATGGATGCCTCCACTGCCGTCCTGAGTTCGATCAGCGTGGGGCCGGGGCTGGCAAGAGACAGGCATAGTGACCGACTATGCTTGTTCCGCTCGCCCTTCGGTCGTGCTCACAATCGTCGGCGCCATCGGCGGGACCGCGCCGCGGGGGTCATCTCGGGGCACGGCCCCTGCCTGACGGCTCCCCCGACCCAAGATTCCCCGATTCATCTCCCAGCCTGTCCTTCTCCACCGCCCATCGCAGCTTCATGCCTGGCACCGACCCCGTCATTCCGCTCCGCTGCGGCCACCCCACGCCGCGATGCGGCGCGGGTCCCCTGAGCCTCACTTCGCTCCATGACAGGGTCGGTGCCGGACGGCACGCAGCGACGGGCGGCTCCGAGGACAGGACAAAAGCACGGGAGATGCCTGCCGCCCGTCCTCTACGCGGACGGGGACAAGGGTGCTCGGGGCTCACCAAAGGACAGGACGCGGTCGACCGGCGTGTCCGATGTCGCGGACATCAGAGCCGGAACGCGATCACCGGCGCCGACACCACGGGAAGGAATTCGAAAGGCACCCACGCGGCGCGCGGGCCATCGCCGTAAACCACCGCCAGGAAGATCGCGAACACCGCGAGCCGAAGGACGGTGAACTCCGGCGACGATAGGATTTCCCGGGCGATATCTTCGGCGGTCGCCCGTGTGTCCGCCTCCATCGCCATTCTCCGGCGGATGTAGGCGGCGAGGGCCTTCCGGTAATCTTCGAGGACGCGGTACCTCGTCAGCAGGCGCTCGAAGGCGAGACGCTTTTCAATGAGAGTGAGTGCCGGATTGGCCTGGACGGCGACGGCTTCCTCTTCCAACGCGTCCATTTCAAAGGTGATCTCGCGCTCGCTCGCCATGTAACCTTCTCCGTCCGCTGAGCACCCCATTTGGGTGCGACACCGGGATAGGCTGGGTCGGCGGTTTGCAACCCACAAGGCTCTCGGTTGACTTGGGCTTTGCCGTGGTTCAGCCGGAGGGAGGGATTCGCTGATTCCGCAACGGGCCAGGACCACAACCTCCGCCAGCCTCATGTCCTTGATGGACAATCGCCCGCCGACTGGTTAATGGTATCCTCGATGGGTTCCAAGCAGGCCAAGCCTGCTGGATCAAAAGGGAACACGGTAGGGACGACCCAACAAGGGGCCTGATCCGTGGCTGCCCCCGCAACTGTAAGCGGCTAGTCCGCGTCCGTGAGGCCACTGGGAGACCGGGAAGGCTGGGCGCATTGGACGGCGACCCGCGAGCCAGGAGACCTGCCCGTCATGACGTAACCGGCTGCGGCGGGCGGCGGGATCGGACTGGCTTCCGATGCTCCCCTTTCGCATCCCTTATTCCTGCACGGCGGGTGCGGGTGAGGAGATCGCATTCATGTTATCCCGTATTTTCAAAGACGGTACCGCCAGTCTGCGCGGCAGGGTCATCGGCATCGGTACCCTGCTCATAGGCTTCAACGTGCTGGCGTGGGTATGGGCCTTCGTCGCCTTCCGCGACCATCCACTGCTCATGGGCACGGCGTTGCTCGCTTACAGCTTCGGCCTGCGGCATGCAGTGGATGCCGACCATATCGCCGCCATCGACAACGTGACCCGCAAGCTCATGCAAGAGGGAAAACGGCCCGTTGCGGTCGGGCTGTTCTTCTCGCTCGGCCATTCCACCATCGTGGTGGCCCTGTCGGTGGCGCTGGCGGCGACCACTTCAGCCCTGCAAGAGCGATTTGAAGACTTCAAGGCGCTCGGCGGTCTCATCGGCACCAGCGTTTCGGCGTTCTTCCTGTTCGCCATCGCAGCGGCCAACATCTTCATATTGGTATCCACTTGGCGGACGTTCAAATCGGTGAAGGGCGGCGGCCGCCTGGTCGAGGAAGACCTCATAGAGATAGACAGCAGCCCTCGCGGGCTGCTGTCTATTTCCGATACGGTCGTATGCGAAGCCGAATAGCCGCTTTCACGAACGGCCGATTCAGGGAATCCAAGGCGCTACTCCGTGGTGCTTACCGCCTCGGGCATTCGCCTCGGATCAAGCCCCTCCCAGACCTTTTTGCAGACGACGCACCAGTACACTTCACCCTTGGAATCCGTGACCCGACGCGGCGCTTCTTCGCTTCCGCAATACGGGCATGCCCCGTGCTTGACCGTCACCATGGGGAGAGATTCCCAGAAGTTGAACTTATAGCCCTATAACACGCGGGGGGGGGGGGGGCGGGTAGCAATACCGTGGCCATCGCGCCCGATGGGTGGACAGGCGGCCAACGCGACAGGAACGCGGCGGAGAGCCGAAAATGTTGACAC
>CAIOJO010000429.1 GCA_903858635.1 uncultured Telmatospirillum sp.
CCGACGACAGGCCCTGGCGGGCAACCTTACCGGCAATCATAATCGTCGCTGGACCGGCAATCCTAATTGTCGCCGGGCATGGTGCGCGCCTACCGCGAAGATACCGAGCGCAAGCGGCTGCTCGTGCGCAAGGCCGATGCCGCCCGCGCCCGCCTGGTTTTTCTGACGGAGGCATTTCGCCAACTGCTTGAGGACGAGAACTTCGTGACCCTGCTGAGAGCCGAGGATCTGGACACCATTCCCCGCAATCTTGCCAACCGCATCCAGCGCATCGAGGGTATTTGATCATGGCGCGGAAACCCATGACCGGGGCAGTGAGAATGGCTTTCGAGGCGGATAGCCTCCGCATCGCCATCGCCGACATTCTGCCACTCCATCACGTCGGCACGGCAGTGAAGAAAAGCCGGAAATACACACAGATTGCCGCATCGGTCCGATACGTGGGCATAATCGAACCGCCGGTTGTCGCGCGTGACAAGTCTGATCCTGGGAAATTCCTGCTGTTGGAGGGGCACCTGCGCGTCGAAATCCTCAAGGAGATGGGCGAAACGAGCGTCATCTGCCTGATCGCGATCGACGACGAAGCCTACACCTACAATAAGCGGGTGAACCGGCTGGCGACCATTCAGGAACACCGGATGATCTTGAAAGCGATCGAGGCCGGCGTCCCCGAAGAACGCATTGCCAAGGCGCTCGATGTCGATGTCGGGAGCATCCGGCGCAAAAGAATTCTACTCGACGGAATCTGCCCGGAAGCTGTCGAGTTGCTCAAGGACAAGCACGTCCCCCTTCAGTCTTTCGGCGAACTCAAGAAAATGCTGCCCGTCCGCCAGGTCGAGGCAGCGCATTTGATGGTCGCGATGAACAAATATTCCCACAATTACGCGCGCTCCCTGGTCGGGGCGACCCCGGCGTCCGAACTCGTTGAAGCGAACAAGCCCAAACGCGTCGCGGGTCTGTCCGATGACCAGATTGCGCTGATGGAACTGGAGTCATCCAAGCTGGACCGGGAATTCCGTCTGATCGAGCAGTCCTACGGTGCCGATCACCTTGATGTCGTCGTGGTGACCGGATTTTTGGAGCGCCTCCTCGGCAATGCTCGCGTGCTACGCTATCTGACACAGAATTATCCGGAACTGCTGATGGAGTTCCAGAAGATCGCGGCGAGTGGCAAGGCGGCTGCCTGATTACTCCGGCCTCTCATGCCGGAATGTTCACCGCCATCTTGCCATGATGGGGACCCGGACCCAAAAACGCGGGGACCGCAGGAGACGCCGTCGGTCGGGACGGATCAAGGGCGGCGTGGGGATGGCGGCGAACCCGTTCGGAGCCCACAAACATCGGACGCGGCCGATCGTAGGACGATTCCCTCGATCGGCCGCGTCGTGGGAAAATCGGATCTCACGCTTCGGAAGCCAGACCTTTGTGTTTCCGAATATGGTGGCACTTCCAGGCAAGCATTGGCATCGCGGCAATGCGCGCCCGTATTTCCGGCGCGACGTTCAGAAGATCGGCGTTGATCTCACCACGATCGAGAACGGAGTCGAGAAATCCACTTTCGTTTGCTGTCATGACGAACAGGAAGGCCAACCGTTCCCGACAGAGCGCAACGGTTTCTTCTATCCAGGCGTCGACTTCGCTCCTACCGGCGAAGCGGTCCCGTGGCACACAGATGGCGAGCTTTTGGCGAAGATCGCGCGGATCGCCCTTGATGGCCTCGGCTGACACGGTTCGCCAATCACGGCGCCCGGAGGCGCCGAGCGCCAGAAACGCGGCCTTGATCAGAGTCCAGTCGAGACCGTCGATCGACAGAATCCGACGCGCGTCAAAAAGATCGCGCGCGGCACACCGATCAACCAGTGCAACCAGCTTGCCGGCGACGATTTCATGGATATCGAGAACGAGAACTTCGTTCGCGCGCATATCGCCGAGGGAAACGGAGTTCATTCTGGCTGCGCCGAACAGGGGCTGGCGGGCCATATAGCCGATATCGACTTCCAGCGTCGCATTTCCGCCAAGCGCGGAAGCGTACCGTCCGATCCATTTGCCGCCAGCGTGCTCGTCGGGCTGGCGTCGGATGGTATAGCCCTGGGAAACCAGGAGTCGATTGAGCGCGGCATCGACGATCGGCCTCTCGAACTCCATGACCGCCCGGTCGAGCGCACCTATATAGTTCAGGTCGATATCGACCGACAGCCGGTCAAGGCCGAGATGAAAAACGTTCAGCGCCGTGCCGCCCTTGAGGACCAGCTTGTCGGACAAGACCGAATCCCGGGCGATCTCCTGGAGCAGATCCAAGAGGCGTAACACTTTTTCAAGCGTCGCTGCCCGATGGCCGGTGTTGTCGGCGATACGTTGCAGCGTTTCGACCGAGGGCGCCGCCATTCACATGCCCTCGAATCGGCGTTCGATGATTTCCGTGGGAAGAATCACATTCCAGCCCTTCACCGCCCTTCCCTCACCCGGCTTGGTGCCCAAAACATAGCGGGCCTGGCTTGGAGCCAGCGTTCGCAGATCGTCGAGAACGTTGCTGGGGACGCCGAGCCGCTCCTGTTCTCGCTCCAGCCAGTACCCGATCGCGCCGGCGGCAGCCGCATTGCCAAGAGCACGGACGTGTCGTACCAAGGCGGTCGCGTCAACGCGCACGATCAGATCCAACGAATTGAAGAGTTCTTCACTGCCCCCGACGAGATCATATCGATCGAACAGGTCCGCGATCGTCCGCTCGATCGTCGTCACGCTGACAGCCAGGCCGAGGCGATCGACATCCGTGACGCCGTCCAGCGGCGTTAATCCTCGAGGCGGCCTGATGAACCGGCAAGCAAAGTCATGCGTCTCCAACACACCGGGCGCGCCGGGCGCAATCACCTGCACTTCGTGCCCATCCGTATAGGCGCAACCAAGCAGTTCGAGTGCCGAGTGATAGGCAATGACGCCCCCTCGCCGCAGCCGGGAGGCCGCCAGGAAACGATCGACCGACCATTTGTTGGCATCGGCATGTTTGGGCACGGAAGCAAATACACCCCGCGCGATCCGCCGGATATTACCCGCATGAAGATGCTGGGTTAGCATCGCCGTGACAACCTTGTCCTCCGGACTCCGCCCGACGGCCGACGCATATTCGGCCCGGTCGAAGACCGGCTTGGCGCTGAAGAACGGAGCGGATATGAGCCGCGACATGGTAGCCTCGGGGATTACTTTGTTTAATTACGATATAACCATATATGATATATCGTTTTATACGTCAATAGAGAAACCCGGAAGCAAATCGCATCACTTCTTTAAGATGGCCAAAAGCCATATATGAGATATCGTCTTCTCTGAATGGTAAAATATGCCCCCCTCCTCCGAACCAGCAGTGCCGACACCGGACTGATGGGAACGCGGCTAAGTCCCGCCCGCCAAGGCCCCGTTCCGGCGTGACCGGCATTCCGCCGGCGGCCCCCTCCGAGAAGTTCGCCCGATCGGTGCGCTGGGGAGCGCTGTGATCCGACCGGCCATGGCGCGACACCCTGAAACAGGCGGGATGCGCACCGAATGCGCCGCCGGCAGAGGCCGCAGGCAAGCGAAAAGCCGAGGCTCCGCTTGCGGAAACGGCTTTGGCAGCTTGCCGGCGGTCGACGGTGGCGCCGGATGCGCGCCGATCTCGCCCTTCAGGGCACCGCCAACCACAGTGCCGGAAACAACCAGACCGGCCGCCGTTCGGAACAGTTTCTCGTCGAGCAGGTCTTCGACTGCGGTCAGGACGCGCGCGGCGACGGCGTGCTCAGGCCAACGGGCCTGACATTCGAACTCGGCCACCCGTTCCGTGGCCTCCTGCCGCGCCGCCTGGCCCCATCGGGCGACAAGCTCCCCCGCGGCAGCGAGCACGTCGGCATCATGAAATTTCATCATGGTGGGCATCTTACCGGCGATCCGTCTCGGCTCAATACCCATCTGGCTGGCCGATCTGGATTGACCCGACGCCGAAGGATCGCATCGCCGGCCTAAAGGCGATTCTGGATCAGGCCCAGGGCGACGCCGAGCGCGATCAGAATCCCACCGGATATCAGAGTCTCAGGGCAGGCACAAAAGCTGGACCATCATTCCCATCGTCGCCACAGCGCTGGAGACGATGGCGGCCAGGCTGCCATTTTAGCCTACCAGAGGTCCGACGGGCGCTGACGTGATCTTCCGGACCACCGCGGGTGATGCCATGGCAGAGGAACGGATTGTCGAATTGGTCGGGGGTCAGCAGCTTCTCAGCGCTGCCCCGCAAGCCGGGGGTAGCCTCCAAAACACCCACATTCCATCCTGCCGCGCCTTGAGTTAACGGGTACATCCGGGCTAAGCCTGTCGCCCGCGAGTTTCCTATGCGACCGAGTTAGGACTTCTTGCTGACCAGGAAACCCAGACCTGCGAGGGTCAACCCCCCGACAAACACGGTCGCAGCAACCGTCCCGACCTTCGACAAGGTCCACCAGCTTTCGTCTTCTTTCGCGGCGGGGTTCGGCTCGGCCTTGACCTTGGCGACTTCCTCGTTGATGGGAATGGAACCAAGATTGGGCACTCGCTTGTCGGTCTCTATGTGGGTGCGGTACTGCGGCTCGCCCTCATCATTGAGGCCGGGTCTGGAGCGCGTCTCGGTGCCGTATTCCTGTTCAGAGCTGGGGGCGGCGCCGCATGAGCCATACAGGGATTTGGCGGCTTCAAAGAATGCTGCGGTATCCTCAACCACATTGGCCGGATTCTGCGACTTCAAGCGGTCGAGCAGAAGATACGGCAGGTGTCCGATTTCATCTCGGCAGATGATGTAGGTTCCCGCCTTCTGGCGCCACAGGGTGTCGGCACAGGCCAGTCCGCTATCCTTTGGAATGTCTTTGACCTCAGTTCCAGCGAGAACAAGAATTTTGATGTTCCTGGGGTTTTTCCAACTCCCATGGGATTCCACCGCCCACCACTTCTTGACGGCGGACGTTGCTGCACCAAGTTGACGGTCGGGTTCTTGACGATGGTTGTCCCACGTCTCTCCGGTTGCGGGGTTGAACTGCACCCACCCGTCCAGAGTCGGGATCAGGGGAATGGCTTTGACCTCGATGGCTGCTATCCCAAGCACCTTGTTGACTACTAAGAAATCCAGCTCACGCGGCGAGTCTGGGATGGCCAGGCTCCACAGGCAGGCCACATTGCTGTCGTGTCCGAATGTCTTTTCGAGAGAATCGTAAACCTGAGCTTCGGCCTTCATCCCGGAACGCGGGGAAGCCAGCATTTCAGCAACATGGACGTTGCGGCGGTTGGGATACATCGACATCACGACCTCTTACGCAACGGCACTGGCCAGCCTGTCGATTTCTACCCCAATGCTTCTGGAATGCCTACTGCTTGCGTCACTTTTTCGACTAGCGTGGGCCGCCGTTAGGTGACGCATAGCATCAAGCCGGGCACGGCGGCGTGTCAGGTGAAGGGGTTGTCCACCTCGTCGGCGGGTGGCGGAGCGTCGATGCTGTCGGGAACCTGGTCGTCGGCCTCCAGCACTCCCACGACAGCGTTCAACAGCGCCCTCAGCTTGCGTGCCCGCTCCGGCCCGGCCTTGTCACGGGTGATGTCGATCTCGCCGAAGATGGCGACGTGGTCAACGCGCTTCTCGACGGACAGCCCACCGATTTGCTCGGCCTCGGTTTCGTTGGCGAAAGGGGGCATCATTTCCTCCTGGCCCAACACGCTTCTAAGGCCCTGAACGAGCTGACGGGGAAATCGCCGGAAAAGATGGCATCACCTTCCGGCTTGGCTCCTGATGACGGCTGAAACAGTATCATAGACAGCATCCAGGCCATCCTCACTGGTTACCTCGATTGTTCTGTCAGCCAAACCAAGGAGGTCGATGCAGGCACCAAGCTGGTCGTCAATCTTGCGGTAAAAGTCCTCGGCCCAGTCTCGCTGGTCTGAAAAGGTTCGGGTACGCTGCTTGATTTTCCCGACGGGCGTGCGCAACCAGATTCCGGTCGCAACTCCCAACATCGGGGATCTACGGCACATCTCGGCCAATGCTGGAACCGAAGAAGGATTTCGAACCGCGGCATAGGCCAAGTTCCCGGGATGCCATGTTTCGACACAGCTGACGTGTCCATTCGCGGCGATCTCGACATCCCGTGCCAGTTCCAACTCGGCAACCTCATGCTCGAAATCGTGCTTTTGAATGCCCGTATTCAGCCTTCTCTCGTAGTACAGCCTCTTTCCGATCTCATCACCGGCGAAATGGACTACTCTGTCGTGGTGCAACCGTCCGATGATGGTCGTCTTGCCACCGCAGTGGGGGCCGCAAATGAAGAAAAGCTTGGCCATTGGCTCCGCACTCCGATCCCTACGAGGCGTTCTTGGCGTCTTTCCAGGAAGCGAAAAGTTCAACGACTTCGATTTCGACTGACTTACCCGCGATCACCGCATTGATTAGCTCGCCCGGCTCATGGTGCATGAGGGCGCGTCCCATCGGGCTGTCGTAGGTGATTTTCCCCTGGGTGGGGTCGCTCTCGCCGTAGCCGACGATCTCGAAGATCTTCTCTTCGATCCGCCCGTTTGCATCGTCAGACCGCTCGATGGCACACCGGACGATGGACCCAATCTTCACCGACTTTACCGAGCGATTGTCGTAGGTGCACAGTGCCGCAGTGGACAGCATCTCAGCCAGTGCGGCAATTTCCTGGCACTTGCGAGCTTCGGCCTGCTCAAGCTGATTGAACCCGGGGTTGTCGTGCCAGGTGTCGCCACTGAGCGTGTAGGCAATGTTCTTTTCTTCGCGAATCTCTTCCAGTTCACGTTCGTATTTTGCGAGCTGCGCCGTCATAAGCTCACGTCCGCGTTGACTTAAATAAACAGCCATCTTTTTCCCATTAAGATACTTCACAGGGACGCTGGGCGGTCCCCATTGCCATCATGGCAGGATCAATCTTCATCAGCAATTGCCACACGTCGTCGGCAACGGCTTCCGGAGCCTTACTTGCGTCGATGAGGTGCCAAGTTGACTTACGAAGACGCGGAATGCATACCGTCGTTCGAAGTTCATCGTAAGCAATGCCCATCTGTACGGCCCGTTCCGAAGTTTCGTCAATATCAAGCGGAGCACCACGCTGGGCAAGGCGTTGCCGAAGCACGGGGATGGGAGCCGTGAGGTAGATGATGTGGTCTGGGCCAGGAGCACTACGCTCCAGGAGATCCACGACCAGACGGCTGAGCAGGGGGCTATTGAACCAACGACGCCAGCGGGTGACATAGCTGGTGACGACGCTGCGGTCTCCGAGGACCAGAGGAGTGTCCCATTTTGTCTTGGCACAGGCCTGGGCGGAGCGAGCTGCGTAAATGAATGCACGAATGGCCGACGAACTCTGGGCAAAGGCCCATTTCTTGTAAAGCCGCTCAAGCCATCCGTCAGGATGTGATGCCCTGGTTGGGCAAATGGTCGTGAATGGATGGCCGCAGGCTTGCATGCGTTCCGTTATCGCCTTGAAAAGTGTGCTCTTGCCGCTGCCATCCAAGCCCTCAATGCACACATAAATACCGCGGGGATGAGCTGCCATAGTTGCTCCCTCAACTCGCATCAAGACTTCGGATCGCCAACCGAATGTCTGCTTCATTCCGTACCGTGATGGCGTGATGCAGGTTGATTTCCGGTAGGCCATTGTTCAGGCACGGGCGTAGAGCACCTCTCGATGTCAGGCGGATCGGAAAGATTCCCTCACGACAGTATGAAAGCTGCTGACAGGTGGAACAGGCCGCGTAGGGATGCCTTTCGCCCAATTCATCCAGCCGCAGGAGAACTCGGGCGCCATTCTTCATGGTGATGAGACGCTTGCGAAGACCCTCAGCGTCCACCACGACATCCGTAGTCTGGATGCCCCTTCTCGAGAGTAGCCGGTGGAGATCGTCCAGGCTGACACGCTCCGACATCGCGGCCGTCCCAAACGGCAACTCTGGGAGCAGGACAAGAACCAAGCGCCTTTCAGCGACGAATGCCAACATGATGTCCAGGTCGCGGTCTGGATGCGGCCCGCCATACACGCAATTGATCTTCATGTCCGTGAAGCCAACCCCTGTGTGCCAATGATTCTTGCGACAACCTCGGGCTATGAGGTTTAGTGAGTGTCACACAGGGGGACGGTCAGTGGTTCATCCATTATCTGCGTATGCAGGCGGAGCAAAGGACGGGGTCTCGG